>JAHEAA010000018.1 GCA_019721035.1 Candidatus Sysuiplasma acidicola | reverse complement strand
TGCCCTTTACCTCGTAGTTGCCGATTATGCGCATGGACAGCCCCGCTGTCTTCCTGATTTCCCTCTCTATCCTGTCGTCGTGGGGATAGGGCATGAGGTAATGCTTCCCCATGCCGTCGAACAGTTTCCAGTTCTCTGCAGAACGGAAACCCCTGTCCAGCAGATAGAGCCAGACATTGACATACACGGACGAACTTCCGATGAGTGCGGCTATCGCGTCCGTGTCGCTGTCCATCGGCTTCCTCACAACCATGCCGAGGTCGAACTTTATTCCTCCGGAGACGGGTACGGTCGTGCTGACACGGTGGAAACTGTTCGTTCCGTTCTTCTGCTTTCCACCGACAACAAGCGTATCCCCTTCGCCGTAATACTCTGTGTCTGAACTGTCTATTGCACATACGACAGGATTCCTGAACAGCCCCATCCTGCGTGCACTCTAGAGCACTGCCAAATTTACCGCCTGCAGTTCTTCCGCCAGCCGGCCCGCGTCCTTTCTGATCAGCAGCCGTCTGACCGTCCAGCCGGACGGCAGCGGCAGTTCCCAGTTGCTCCTGAGCCTCCTGGCCGTTCCCTGTATGTAGCCGTGATCCATTGCGCACTTGATGAGCACATCAAGGTGTTCCTTCTCCGTATACTGCGCGCACGCACTCAGCGGCAGTGAAAAACCACTGCCCAAATAGCCGAGAATATGTTTTTGTACTTCGTTCTCTATCTTCCTCTCACTCATGGGCATCCCATCCCGTTCGAAGACGTTTAAAGAGAGAGAGAAAATTCTTTTCAACGGGATGAGATGCCTTCCCGCAATGTAATCCTTTCCAATACTGTTTTTACGAGAAATTCTGTGAAAATTTCAATGAAGCAAGCATGTCTTGCTCATGTACTGATGCCGGGTTTTGTGAAAGAAATATCTATCGTAAAAGTACGCTTCGTGTTGTGAATTTACTGAGGCAGACGTGAAAAACCAGGTAATTCCGTCCATTTTTTGCTATCAAAGCCTTCAACAAATCAGATAGTGATTTTGACAGGTTCCTGAAGCCATTTCTGCAATACTTTCCGAATCAAAATCATAAAAAAGCAATAAAGTCACGCCAGCACCGATCGTTAAATATTTTATATGAATATGTCTATATAAATTACTTCAGATTATGTACACTTCTATCCGTACTCTACCTTTATGAAACGGTAGTATATCTGCTTAAAACAGCAAGCGGGTCTGCAATATGTCAGCGGAGTCAGGCAAAGCCGGAAAAATCAGAGGCATTCCTTCCGATACTCTGGAAGTGAAGGGAACGAAGGACTATCTTCCGCGTGAACAGCTTATCAGGGAATCTATAGCGGGCGTGATGAAATCCAATTTCATGAAATACGGGTACGGTCCGGCCGAGACCTCCATATTGGAGCACTACGAAGTGGCCGCGAGCAAATACGCAGGCGGGTCTGAGATACTCAAGGAAACTTACAGATTGAAGGATCAGGGAGGAAGAGATCTCTGCCTGAGATATGAACTCACGTTCAAACTTGGAAAGCTTGTCGCCATGAATCCCACGCTGAAGATGCCGTTCAAGCGGTATGAGATCGGCAAGGTGTTCAGAGACGGGCCTGTCCGCGCCGGAAGACTCAGGGAGTTCACACAATGCGATGCAGATGTCGTGGGCGTGAGTGGTGTGGTTGCCGATGCGGAGATTATCCGGATGACGTTCGACATATTCGCCGAGCTCGGACTGAATGTGTGCGTTTTCGTCAATGACAGAAAACTTCTCTTCGAGCTGTTCCGTCACTGCTCTATTCCGGATGATATGCACACTGAGACAGCGCTTTCTCTCGATAAGCTCGTGAAGTTCGGCGAGAAGAGTGTCAGGACTGAGCTGGCGCAGAAGGGCGTACCTGATGGCGCAGCAGATAAGCTTATGTCGCTCCTGAACGAAGCGCTGCTCATCG
This sequence comes from Candidatus Sysuiplasma acidicola, assembly GCA_019721035.1. Lineage (NCBI taxonomy): Archaea > Methanobacteriati > Thermoplasmatota > Thermoplasmata > Candidatus Sysuiplasmatales > Candidatus Sysuiplasmataceae > Candidatus Sysuiplasma > Candidatus Sysuiplasma acidicola. Next base: position 40,580 of record JAHEAA010000018.1, on the reverse strand, counting down.
ACAACTATCAGGACAGGCTGGGATTCTTCGAGCGTATTCTTTCTGGCGGAAAAGACAGTGAGGGCATCACCGAGCTGAAGGAGCTCTTCCGATTCCTGGAAAGTTTCGGGCAGTCGAGCGATGTAATATTCCTCCCGACGCTGGCAAGAGGACTGAGCTACTATACAGGGCCGATGTGGGAAGTTTACGTGAAGGAAGGACAGAACGCCATCACGAGTTCGCTGGCTGCCGGAGGCCGGTATGACGGCATGGTAGACAGTTTTGCGGGAGGAAACAAAGTGTTTCCTGCAACCGGCATGACGTTCGGACTGGACGTCATCTTTGCCGTTCTCGAGGAACGCAAGTTCGAAGGTTTTTCGGCCAGGCTGTCTCATGTTCCCTTTGTGCTGATAGTTCCGCTGAAGACGCTTGACGATTGTCTACGCATGGCAGACGAACTCAGAAGGCGCGGCCTGAATTGCGACATAGCGTTCGAAAAGAGCATAGGCAAGGCGTTTGAATTCGCGGACAGGAACGGCATACCGTATGTGATGGTCGTCGGCAGGAGAGAACTGGAGACAGGAAAAGTCACGGTTCATGATATGGACACCGGAAAGGAACATGTGCTGAGCATCGGAGAAGCCGCTGACATGCTTATTGTGGCAACGCGACAAGGCTGACGGCGCGGTGCAGTTCAGTCGCTTTCGACAACAAGTAATTAATAATTATTGTATTTTCAGATAAGCCCGACTTAGCTCAGACTGGCAGAGCGGCTGACTGTAGTTGTGTTATCGGCAAAGCCGATATTGGCCGCTGATATCAGCAGGTCCCCGGTTCAAATCCGGGAGTCGGGACTTCCCTAAAACCGAAACAGCGTACCGTTATGTTCCTGAACCAAAGGACAGCATTTCGTCAGTCATGCTTCATATGCTCCCTGATGCCGCCCGCAGCATCCTCCATGTCTGATTCAGTCAGCCCCTTTCTTCTCACGCGGAAGTCCAAACCGTCTGAAGGGCGACGCGGTATCACGTGGCAGTGCACATGAAATATTACCTGACCGGCATCAGAACCCTCGTTTACAAAGTAATTCACTCCCGTGTAGTTCATAGCATAGAATGCCCTGCCAATACGGCGTGTCACGTCGAACATCTTGGCGGTCAGGTCAAACGGCAGGTCAACAAGTCTGCTATGGTGGCTCTTAGGCATCACGAGCGTATGTCCCGCAGTTATTGGGAATCTGTCGAGGCATGCGAATACAAAGTCGTCTTCGTACACTTTGAACGATGGCATGGTTCCACGAATAAGTTTGCAGAAGAGGCAGTCTGCATCATGTCCTGTGCTGTTCATCATCTCTTCAGGGGTAAAAGGATGCAGTCTTAATTTCTTATGCTCCCCAATCGAAATAATTCTCTGAAAACAGGAAAACCGGATCGGAAAAGCCATAAACAGATTCAATATTCTCCGGGACGATGAAGGCAGGCGTTGTCGCTGTACAGGGTGATGTGAGCGAGCACATCAACACGCTTCAGGCGGCTATCGACATACGTCGTCCAGGAGGGCGAGCGGTCATGGTGAGGAGCGCGAAAGACCTCGAAACAGTCGAAAGCCTCATCATCCCCGGCGGTGAAAGCACCACCATTTCAAAATTGCTAGTGCGTTTCGGCCTCTTTGACGCAATAGTGAAAAGAGCAGATGAGGGCATGCCGGTCATGGGCACGTGCGCCGGATGCATACTGATGGCAAAGAAGGGGGATGAGCAGGTAGGCAGAACAGGCACCAGGCTGCTGGGTCTCATGGATATGAAGGTCGACAGGAATTTCTTCGGAAGGCAGAGGGAATCGTTTGAAGCGAGCCTCTCCATAGACAGCATAGTCGACCACTTCTCGGGTGTATTCATACGCGCTCCAGCCATTACGGAAGTGTGGGGTGACTGCAGGCCGCTTTCCAGGTTCGACGATAAAATTGTCATGGCCAAGCAGGGCAGCCTTATGGCGCTCGCGTTTCATCCAGAACTCTCAGGTTCGACGGCACTGCACGAAGCATTTCTCGCGATCTGACTATGCCTTACGGCTTTGCCGGGTAACGCATCATGCCCGCTTCCCAGCTGTATTGATCGTGCTGATTATTTCGCAGAGGTTTTCCGTTCCGTTCTCCCGCTCAACAACCGTCCCGGTGACAACGATGTCGGCTCCCGCTGCAACGACCATTCTGGCAGCACTGCCGTCCCTGATACCTCCGCCGACGATCAGCGGGACAGTTATGGCTTTTTTCACTGCCCTTATCATTTCTCCGGGCACCGGCTCCGGTGAACCGCTACCTGCTTCAAGATATACGAGTTTCATGCCAAAATATTCTGCAGCAAGTGCATACCCCACGGCTGACTTTATGTCCGTCCTCCGGATTGGTTCCGCCTTTCCGACCTCGCCAACCTTCATTCCCGGCTCGATAATCACGTAGCCCATGCCGATAGGTTCGATGCCTAAACTCTTCACTGCATGCGCTCCGGCCGCCTGCTCCCCAGTTATGTGCCTCGGCGAAGCAGAATTGAGCATGGATAGAAAATATATGGCATCGAAGCTGCCGCTGAGACTGGAGGCGTTGGACGGGAAACATATCACCGGTCTGTCAGAAGATGCTTTTATCGCGGCAATTGTCCTGTCGAGACTATTCTGCTCTATTCCCGTGGAGCCGCCAACCATTATTGCGGATGTGCCGCACGCCGTCGCTTCCCCGGCAATCCTTCCGGCCGCCGCGGCCGTCTGCTTGTCCGGATCTATCAGCGTCATGTGCAGCGTTCCTTCTTTCAACCTCGAATGTATGTAATCTATGACCTTCGGCATATTCAGCCACCCAATGCTCCGGCAAGGAATGCAAGAAGGGCAACATACATCGCTATTTTAGTAGTTGACTGTGCCCTTGCCGCGCTTCGCACCTGCAGTACCGCGGACTCTGCAAAGAGGACATCTGCCACAATGACGATCAGCAGATAGCCGGTGCCGAACTGATGCAGCAGATATGGAAACGGACTCACTGCGATTGCGGAAAGCAGTGCAATCGATGAAATGAGCATCGATTTACGATCACCTATCTTCATGGGCAGCGTCTTCCTGATGCCTGAGTCTGCCTCCCTGTCCTGAATGTCCTTTATGATCTCCCTGCCCAGCGTGGCGGCAAACGATGTCGCAAACAGCGCCCACACGGGCAGTGGCGTGCCCACTGATACCGCTCCAAACAGAAAGAGTGAGGCTGTGAGCCATGCTATTGAAAAATTGCCCGTAAGACCAAGCTTCTTCAGCCTGAACTCGTAGGCGAGCATTATGATGAGCGAGAGTATGACGATCATCAGCGCCGGGGCGTTTATGAAGAGTGATGAGATGACGGATGCCGCAAAAAGCAGATACGCAAGCCTGCGTGCCTTCTCCCTGGCGATAAAACCCGAAGGTATGGGGCGCTCCGGGTGCGCCCTCGCATCTATGTCTGCATCCAGAAAATCGTTCAGCGTGTTGCCCGCTGCGGTGAACAGGAAAACAGTGACTATGGCCGCCGATACTGCCGGCACGTGACTGTATAGTCGAGTCCCGGATACGACGAACGCTCCAAGGAAAGCAGCTACCCCGGACATGGCGCAGTTGCCATACCTGATCAGCCTGAGATAGTTGCGAAACATTCCGCCGATTCCGTCCGACACTTGATCATGCTCCGTGCGCTGGGCGGGAGTGCCAGATATTATTAGAATTTAATGCCATCGACTCCCGGCTTGATTTGCATTTGTGATGGATGCGATGCAGCGGCAGGTACTGGCCTGAATTATCAAGTTGCGGTCTCACTTCAAGGAGGCGTTACAAGTAGAATCAGCAGCTTAATGAAAACCGGAAGAGGCGAATCAAGCCATCTGATTTATCGCGTAGCCGTTGACAATGCTTAATTACCAAGAGCATCTTAATTTCCAGCGTGAACTATGGCCACTACGCCGCGTCCGGATCGCTGGGTGCGGAAGTCGAGATGCTTAAGTCGGCGGTTTCGAATTATTTCGATGTCTACGATATACGGGTGACGTACGAGACCGTGGCATTCTTTGTGAGATGCACTCCGTCAGAACTGGAGAGTAAGTTTGACGAGGTTAGAAAACAACTCGTTCCGAAGAATTATGTTCCCTTCCTGCAGAAGCGCGGCGGCGAATTTGCAATAATAGTCGGAAAGCGCAGGCCCACGGGGCGTCACGGCAATATTCCAAACATCGTTCTGCTCGCGGTCACACTTGTTTCCACGACGGTGACCGGGGCGATACTCTGGTCAAATTACTACAATCAGGCGAACACGTTCACGCCTGACAGCATCGTGAACGGCATCATATTCTTTGTTTTCCCCCTCATGCTTATACTGGCATCCCATGAGATGGGCCACTTTATCGTGGCCAGGCGTTACCATGTGAATGCATCCCTTCCTTATTTCCTGCCGTCCATACCGCCGCTTGGCACGCTCGGCGCCTTCATATCAATACGTGATCCTTTTCCGAACAGAAAGGCGCTGCTGGAGATAGGGATCGCCGGGCCCATCGTCGGCTTCCTAGTCTCGATACCTGTGGCAATCGCCGGTTTCATGCTCACACAGATGAACCTCGTTCATGTAATCGTGGTGCCCGGTACGCCAGTATTCAAGGCGCCTTTCCTTTATGACTTCATGATGTCATTTTTCCCTTTCTCATCCGGCTCATTCATAATATTTCCCACCGCTTTCGCAGCGTGGGTAGGATTTTTCGCAACAGCGCTGAACCTGCTGCCTGCAGGACAGCTGGACGGGGGTCACGTCGCAAGGGCGCTGCTGGGCGATAATGCACGCTATCTCGGCTGGGCAACGCTCGCTGTGCTGATTGTCCTGTCGCTCAATTTCACAAGCTGGATATTCATAGCGTTTTTCGTGATGATTCTCGGTGTGAGGCATCCGCCCCCGCTTAACGACATATCCAAGCTGAAAATTGACAGGAAGATGCTCGGAGCTATAGCCGCCGCCATGTTCCTGATTTCATTCACGCCAATCCCGGTCACAACCATACCAGCACACACGAGTTTTTCCATGACTTCTGCCACTACATCCGTCATGGTTAACAATACGAGCACGCAGACGTTTCTGCTGAACGTCAAAAGCACCGGCAATACTGTCGAAAACATAACGCTGTCTTCCGTCCAGAGCACGAGCGGATATCCTTATTTCCTGATGCTTTTTGCACCCGGATCCGCTCCGCCCAACAGCTCCGCATACAAAGGCTCGCTCACCTTTAAATTAGCGGCAGCCACAGAGACAAACGTGACAGTTTCTATTGCCGAGATCAATCCGAGCTCCAATCCCGTGCCGCCAGGACACTACACGCTGGAAGTGTTCGGAGTTGCTTCTGGTTTCAGAACCGTATTTACAATCTCTGTTACTGCTCAGTGAGCAGTTGCGGGCGGAGCGGACGCAACGGCCTCAGTTCCTGGAAAACACCATGTAGTTCCTCGTGAGGGATCTGTGCACCTTCTGCCTGATGCACGTTTCGAGAGTGAATGCCTTTCCACCGTCAACAAGCGACGGGTCCGGAAGAACGATGCCGAGTCTGCCGCCTCTTTTGAGGCACTGGGCAAAGGCCGTCATTGCCCTCGCATACAGCGACTCCGGTTGTTCTCTGTTCATGTATGACGATCTGCCGTACGGCGGATCAGTTACAATGGCATCAAATCTGCCAAGCGACGGAATGTCGGAAACATCGAGTACGTGCAGTTCGTATTTTCCGTCTATGCCTATCTGTCTCAGATTTGCAATCGTACCGCTTATCATCGCACCGTCTATGTCTGTTCCCACCGTATCCGCTCCCATGAGCATCGATTCCATGACGATGCCGCCGGTGCCGCAGAAAGGATCGAGAACTCTTTCCCCCTCCGAGACTCTGCAGAGATTCAGCAGTCCCTTCGCGTACCTTGGTGGAAGGGATACGGGTGAGAAGAACACCCTGTTCGAAGCACTCCTCCTGTCAATCGCGCGCCTGTCTACGGCGCAGCGTAACATGGTCAGCATAAAACGTCCGTCGCTATAAAAGACCCTGAATTCGGTGCCGGCGTTGCTGATGTCAACTCTCCCGTATCTGCTTATCACACCTCCCAGCTCTCTTTCCATTGACGGAACGATGCGTTTCATCTCCCTGTCTCTGGTCACCACCCTTACCCTGAACGTGTTTCCCCCGAGTTCCCTGCCGCACAACTGTGCGGATTTCAGGACCTCTGCCCAGGTCGAATAATCGCCGAGCAGGAAGGAGACACTGTGGGAAAATGCGAGTCTGGAGCAAAGCTTCCCGGCCGTGAGGTCCGCATCGCGGCTGCGGAGAATCGCCAGTTCCCTGTGCATCTTCGCTGTAGTGAATGCGGCAATACCGGATAGTGCTTCGACTTCTGCCGCCGGGAAAAGTTCGTGTTCGAGCGAGAGTTCCACCACAACCTGTCTCTCTTCCACGGCGGGCATGCAGAGTGCGATAAGCGGGTTCAGTCTCTTATGCCTTCCTCACTCACTGTAATAACGCACTCAGCCTCAGGAAGACTCGGGGAGTCGACGAGCCTCGCAATCCTCTTTCCCGCTTTGCTCTTTCTCAGGTACACACGGTATGTCGCTGTGTGGCCAACGATGTGGCCCCCAATGGGCCTGGTCGGGTCGCCGAAAAATGCATCAGGCTTCGCAGCCACCTGATTTGTGCACAGTATGACCGAATTGTTCAGATCGCCGAATCTAAGTAGAGCGTGCATGTGTGTGTTCAATGCCTGCTGTCTCTCTGCAAGCGAACCGCGTCCGACGTATTCAGCCCTGAAATGAGCAGTGAGCGAGTCCACGATGAGCAGCTTGACCGGCTTCTCCTTCGCCAGTTCTGATGCCTTGTCGACCAGCAGCATCTGGTGAGCCGAATTGTATGCACGCGCGACATGTATCTTCTTCAGCGTTTCGGAAGGATCGAGATCCATTGCGATCGACATCTGCGTTATCCTCTCCGGGCGGAATGTGTTTTCCGTGTCGATTATCACGACTTCGCCGTTCAGTCCCCCTTTTTCCTCAGGCAGTGTTACATTGACGGCAGCCTGGTGGCATATCTGTGTTTTTCCGCTGCCGAACTCGCCGTACAGTTCAGTTATGGCCTGCGATTCCAGGCCGCCCCCGATCAGGTCATCGAACGCCTTAGAGCCGGTCGCGAGTCTGCGTACTCCGCGCCTTCTCTCCATGATCTCGTCGCCTGTCTCAAAACCGCCGATATCGACGGCCTCCTTCGCGGAGTTGATGATCTTTGCAGCAGTCGATTCGCCTATTTCGCATACTTCCGCCAGATTCCTTGGCGACTCTATTGCTATCGACATCAAATCTGTGTAACCGGCCTCTCTCAATTTTTCGGCCGTCGCAGGTCCTATTCCGTTAATTTCTTCAAGCTTTTTTTCTGCCATCCGAATTGCCTTCAGTTGCCCTGAATCATCGGCTGTTCTTATTTAAATGCGTATCAGGGGGAGTAGGCCGAAAGATGCCCGTCCTCAAAGGTTCAGCCGTCGGATGCGCATGATCACTCACTCTCAGCTGATAGCTGTACTCTACAATCATGTTACTGCATTTCAGTGGCGCCATGGGCAACCTGTATGTCAGGCGGCCGGCTCATTTACCGCTTTCCTGCATCGTGCGAAGAATAATGTCTTATGCGAACCGCCTCCCCTTTCCCTCTCTCGTTCATTTCATCGCCCGGCATCATGGCCACTCCCACACCCGCAACCCGATCATTCTGTGTCACAACGACCTCGTCGCCTGTCCTTATGCACGATCCGGCGCGCTTCACTCCCGCGGCAAACAGGTTGCTGCGCAGCACGAAATTCTGTATCTCCACGCAGTACTCCGGTATCCCTTCGTATATGCGCTCCGCGCCCTTCAGTGTCAGGGAGATGAGTCCCCTGTCTTCTGTCAGCATGCCCAGCTGCACGCCATTCAGAATGATTCTGACGTTGGGATACCTTCCCAGCACCGTGACTCCTTCGAGCAGCCGTGTTCCATACGGTCCGAACTGGTAACGCGCCATACTCTCGAGGAACTGTCTGTTTCTTTCTCTCCAGCCGGGAACACCGCTAATCTTCACGGCTGCAAGCACGCTCTTCAGCCTCTCAACAGATGCGTGTTCGCGCGTCCTGCCTTCGGACGTGTCTGTGAACTCAATTCCTGCTCCACGGAGTGCGGCGTTAACAAAATCCCTCTCATCCTCGAGGTGGGACACGACCGCCTCGTATCCGCCCTTTCCAAGTATTTCCAGCAGCATGTCTGCCGCTCTCGCTTTTTCGTCGGCAGACCACTGGCCGGTAACAGGTATGTCGTAGTGGGCAGCCGGATAGACTGTTTCAAGCTCTTCCGGCACGATGCCGATGGGTGATGTCACTGTCAGCATGTGAACAGCTGTTGCCGACTGCGACGACATAACCGCATCGCGAAATATTCTGTGTGATTTGGAGCGGAAATACGGTTTCCTCCTGGAACACGGAACAAGCAGCGCTATTTTCATGCCTGCCGGCGGCACGTATTGCGCTGCAATGCGCCTGACATAGCGAAGTATGTCTGCCCTTCTTAGCGATGTCTCCGATGTGGCTATTATCGAGCCGCCGGCATTCGTGCAGACTCTTTCGAAATAATCATGGTGTTCAGTATCCAGATATCTCAGAAACTGAACATTCCATGAGTGCTGGACGGCTCTTCTTTCGACCATCTCCCTGATGTGTCCCCTGCGAATAGCCGATCTCACACGGTTCAGTTCGTCCAGAAGCTGATACCTGCTGTGCCAGTGCACGACTCTCTCCATACCGTTTGCACAAGCGACGCAATGACAGATGCCTTCACCAAGGGCACCGGCCTCCCGCACATCCCCGTCAACTGTCACCCTGCCGCGGGCAGCATCCATTTCGGTGAGGAGGGAATCTGCGATGTCCACGCCTGCGTACATCAGCAGTGCGAGGTTGGACGGCCTGGCGACTCCGGGAACATATATGAGTTTTCTCCATCCGATCTTTTCCCTCATCGCAATTATGGCTCCGGCGAGCTGATCGGGAAAGTTCACGAGTTCTGCAGCGTTCGCCATCACGTATATGTCCGAATCTCTGTCGAGCACGCCGTCCATTTCTTCCGGAGAGGCGGTGGAAACGAAAACGCGCTCCACCCGTTTCTGTTTCGCTGCCTCGGCGACACCGCTCAAACTCGATGAGAACGGTATGACATTGGGCATTAGCACATGTCTTTCCCCAATCTCCGAAACCCTCTCGCCGTGGAACATGGTATTCCGCGAAGACATGAACTGAACCTTTTCTGTCTCAATCCTGCTGCTTGTGAGCAGCGTCTCGAACTCTTTGCCGTACTCGTCATGGGTGCCTGCTGCAAAAAGCACCGCAGGGACAGACAGTGAGAAGCGCCCAAGGCCGAATGTGCCTGTCCTGGCGGCGAAGTCGCGGCTATTGATTTGAAACACAGGCCTGTCAACCTCATTAATTTGGTTTTCATTCATGTGATGTTCCGGACCTTTCTCTCAACCGTATGATCGCACTCGTTAAAAACTAATACTTCAAAGATATGTCGCAGTTGGTTCGGATGGCAAGGGCGCAGTTTTCGGATTTCGTATCTATAAGGGATTTCACGAAGGAGCAGATAAACGCAGTGCTCAATAGATCGAGTCAGATGGTGCCGTACGCCTCCGCAGAGAAGAGAACCGATGTCATGAGAGGAAGGATACTGGGAACGCTCTTCTACGAACCTTCTACGAGAACGCGGCTTTCATTTGAGGCGGCCATGCTGAGGATGGGCGGTTCGGTCATGGGATTCTCGACTCCAATGGGAACATCTGTGGAGAAGGGGGAAACTCTTTCGGACACGATTCGCGTTACCGAATCGTATGCGGACATGCTGGTGATAAGGCATCCGCTCGAAGGGGCTGCCAGACTCGCTGCGGATTTGAGTTCCAAGCCAGTCATCAATGCCGGAGACGGCGCAGGGCAGCATCCCACCCAGACTGTGCTCGATCTGTATACTATGATAGAGGCGAAGGGAAAGCTCGAGGGCCTGAACGTCGTCCTTCTCGGTGATCTTAAATTTGGCCGCACGGTTCACTCGCTTGCAGAAGCTCTTTCAATGTTTGGCGCAAACATAACGCTTGTCGCACCGCAATCTCTTCAGATGACAAGGGATGTCATTGCGCAGATTGAGCTGAACGGCGTGAAGCCGAAAACCGGAATTTCGCTGGAGGATGCGGTGAAGGATGCAGATATACTGTATGTAACGCGCATACAGAAGGAGCGCTTCCCTGATGCCGCTGAATACGCAAAGGTGTCCGGAAGCTACAGGATCGACATGAAACTCCTTGCGCACGCGAAATCAACAATGTCTGTGATGCATCCGCTCCCCCGCATCAATGAGATTTCACCCGAGGTCGACGCCACGGAACACTCGCTCTATTTCAGGCAGGCGGCCAACGGCATACCTGTCAGAATGGCGATACTCTGCATGCTTATGGGGCTGGATGTATGAAAGAACTCAAGATACAGCCGATCAGGAACGGCACAGTTATAGACCATATAGACACGGGCATGTCGCTGAATGTTCTGCGCATACTGGGCATCACCGGCGAGAACGTGAACAGCACGATCAGTGTTGTAATGCACGTGCGCAGCAAGAAGGAGGAGTGGAAGGACATAGTGAAGATAGAGGACAGGGAACTGTATGCCAAGGAAGTGGACCGAATAGCGCTCATAGCGCCGCGGGCAACGATCAACATCATCAGGGATTACAATGTTGCAGAAAAGAGAAAGGTGAAGATACCGGCGCTTGTCAGGGGCATCGTCCGATGCGCCAATCCCAACTGCATCACAAACGGCAATGAGCCGGCCGAAAGCATCTTCTCCGTGTACAGGGAAAGGCCCCTCACGCTCAAGTGCCATTACTGCGACAGGGTGCAGTCGAAGGTAGAGGAATACGTCATCTGAGCTATCAGTTCAGCCACGGCGCTTCTTTCCTCAGTCTCGCCGCTCCCTCGTCCATTGACTTGATAACCTTCTCCCCGACATCCGCTTCCCTCGTTATGCCGACGAGTATGTAATTCGAATTTATCGGCGCAAAAACAATCTTGCTGCTGTCAAAAGAAGTAACAATGTTTGTAACACGTCCGTCCTTGACGTCGGATTTGAGTGCCTCCGCGGCGCTGAAAACGATTGCGGCCATCGCTGCAAACGTCTCCTTCTTCTGGGGGCTGTTGGAATCACCGGCAACGTGGAGCCCGGTCTTGGAAACTATGGAGCACGACACGAGCTGGGCTTCGGAAACAATCCGATCGAGAGTCTTCTCCTCTGTCTTCTTGTTTGGAACCTTGCCCTCCACCATTTCCAGGACTTCTCCTTCTGGCTTTTCTGATTATGATGTTCGAATATAATATTCCTCCTATTTGTGAACGATCTGACGCTGCCAAACGCTCACTTTATGCCTGCACCGCATTTGCCGCAGAAAACGTCACCTGCTTCGAGTGTACCACCGCAGTCCGGGCAGACGAAATTGAAAGCTGTCCCGCACTTTCTGCAGAATGAGTCGCCTTCCTTTATCTCCGCACCGCACGCTGGACAGATTTCTGACTTCGGAGCGGTTTCCTTCTCCTTCGTATATTTTACGGTTCCAAGGCCGCCCCGCTCACCTACAGGCTGTAACGTGCCTTCCTTTCTCGCCTTCAGGGCTGTATTGAGTGCTGCATCGTAATTGCCCTGCCTGAATTCCTCCTCCGCCTGTGCCAGAAGCTCGACGACTGCTGAAGTGTCGGAGCCTTCTGCCAGTGCATTACCTGTTTCCTCCTTGAGTGTGGAAATAGCGAAACTCGCCTGCGCGTAGTTTCTGGGCAATTCCCGCTTCTGCAATCTGTCATGTGCCCCGGGGCGGTCGGCCGATGCGTCGCCAGAGAATACTGTTTGAGCCGCCTGACCATGGCCGGAAACCGGCATCGCCTGAGCGATTCCCCTCTGTTTCAACGCGTACAGTGCTGTTTTCGCATCGTCCGCATACCCCTTGGCTGCCTTGAAATTGCCCAGGTCTATGGCTGATTCAGCCTGCCTGATTAAACTTTCCACTCCTGAAACATCGTAACCCTGTGTCTTCAGATTCCTGGATATTGCCTTTGCCGTCACTGTGGCGTTATATGCATCGTCCTTGACAAGGGTGGCGGCCATCTTCACCTGTCTCTTTCTCATAAGCCTCCCTTTTGCACTGCTCCATTCAAGGTAGCCTATGAAAACGACAACCGCTATGACAAGAGCTACAAGAAACGACGTTTCAGTGTTGAAGATCAACCGCGCTGCACCGAGTTCAAAAACGCGGCCGCTGAAATAAAGTTTATCTGCCTATTCTCAGACGAAATAATCGCGATGGAATGGCCGACAGCGCTCTATGATCATAGAGCCTTTAAAACGGCAAACTTCATCGATTTCCCGAAGGATCTCAACTAATTTGCCTGGGCCCTATGATGCATAACCCCTTGCGGGGCCAAGCTTCCCGTTGGCTCGCGCACAACAGTACCACAGGGAACGTAGGTGGGCTTAACTTCTGGGATCGGACGAGACCAGGTGTAGCCCCACCACTGTGGCCGTCGTACCATTCCTGTGAAGTGTTAAAAGCAATCTGTATTTATTCCTTTCTAGGGGCATCAGGCTGGCGAACCGCGCATGGGCTGAGCTTCAATTCTGGCGCTGCACGTCGTACGTCGCTCCAGTGCTTCATAGCGCTCCGGGGCTCAAAGCAGCAGCAGCGCAGCAGTTAGTGCCACAATTGTAATGGATGCAATGTTGTTCACCTGCTTTCCTATGATTCCCCTCCGCTCCAGCGTGGCACCCAGCAGGCTGTCCACATTCGAACCCGCAAAACCAAGGAATGAGATAAGCGGAACAGACCAGAAGGGAATCGGATAACCAATCCATCCTGTCATCACAAAGCCGACAAGCGAAATGAAAACAGCTCCCCCCAGTGCCGCGAGCGTGCCCGTCAAAGATATGCCGCCGTCCGTTCCCGTCGGCACGCGTTTGAGGTTTGTGATGAGCCTTGTATTGCGATCAAGGACACCGACTTCGCTTGCCAGTGTGTCTGCAGCTGCAGCACTTATCGCTGTTATGAAGACGATAGCGAAATACCAGCCCGGCATGCTTTTTACGAAGATGTAACCCGCCACCGATACGACTACCGCAGGCAGGCTGTTGGCTATTACATTGATTGTTCCCCTTTCGCCTTTCTTACCTTCCTGCAGTCCTCTTCCTGCCTTCTCAAGTATTTTGAATCTTGTGGTAATGAACGCGGCAAGGACAAACGTCAGTATGACCAGGAGCCAGGATAGATTGCCCAGTACTCCCACCGTGGCGCTGACTGCGAATGCAGCCACTGATCCCTTTGCCGTGAGCATTCCCTGCCAGTATGCGATATAGCTCAGGGCAATGCTCAGCACAATGGAAATGATATCACTGTCAGCGGCGGCAATCATCCGTCAGATATCCTCCCGTCATCATCATAGGGTGCATTTCAAATCAGCTCTGCGGATCCGATGGCCTGCGAAACTCTCCTGTCATCTTCCAGCACACTGAATATCTCCCTGGATCTGCGCACTGCTTCCTCCGCAGTTCTGCACGGCAGCACCAGCAGCCTGCCTGTCCTGTAAAGCGTGAAGGAGACATCCTCCTTCTGAACGACCACCATCGCCCCCTCCTCCCTCGCCGCGAACCCGTGCCGCCTGAGTGCCTTTGCACAATCCCTGAGCGGAAGATCATATATCGGCGCGGGATAAACGACATAGGACTCCCCCGTGCATGGCCTGACTGTGCCGAGCTTCATTTCCGCCAAAGGATCACTTTTCCTTCTTCACAGTGAAGCCGAGTTCGGACAGCATGTGTTTCACACAAACGCGAAACTCATCTATTGCGCCTTCATTGCCCACTATTCTGTCGGAGAGCGCTATTGCATTCCCCAGTCCCCAGCCCAGCTCCCTCCTGTCTCTCTCTTCAAATTCGCCATGACTCAGCGGCACGTCATCCCTGCCTCTCGACATCAGTCTGTTATATCTTGTTACAGCTGATGCATATACCGTCACAACGGTAGCATCTGCACCGAAGAAGCGGCGGAAATAGGCGACTTCCGCCTCGCTCCTTGTCCCGTCGATCACCGTGTTCTGCATGGCGGCGCTGACGATTTTCGCAGTGCGTTTCGCCCAGATATCGTTTCCGAATTTCAGTCTCTCCGCGCTCGCGATTCTTCCAACAGACTGGCCGTTGAGCGGAAGGCCGAGCTGCCTCACCCTCTCCCTGACGACATCGCCCATCTGCACCACCGGTATCCCGAGCGATGTACAGCAGTTGGCAAATTCCGTCTTGCCGGCTCCGGCCATTCCGGTTATAATGAGCGCCTTCAATCCAGCACCACCTTCCGTTCCAAACATTCCCTGAACTTCAATCTTTCGCGTTATTTTATCCCGCCGCATCCTCTGCCGGAACTGCTTCCCGAGGGAAACCTGCACGGCCTGGCCATTGGACGGAATGTCCTGTTTACTGTCGAAGATCGAGTTTCTGCAGGTTCCGGCTTCTGGTGAAACGGCGACGAAGTTAAATATTGATGACGTAATCCATCGGAGGCGCACAATCACATCCAGTCACAACGTAAGAAGGAGAATAATATCATGGCAGAAAACAACACTATATATATAGGGAAGAAGCCCGCAATGAACTACGTTCTTGCAGTTATCACGCAGTTCAACAGTGCGGGAGAGGACGTGACGATAAAGGCACGCGGAAAATCCATCAGCAGGGCCGTCGACGTTGCCGAAATAACGCGTAACAGATTCCTTAAGGATTCTGTCGTTAAGAACATCAGGATATCGACAGAGAATCTGAAGGAAGAGGACGGCACCACTTCAAACGTTTCGTCCATAGAAATCGTCCTCGGCAAGTAGCCCTTTCCGGCACATCCGTAGTCGCTGTGCATGCTTTGCCCGCAGCGGCGGCACCAGGCGCAGTCAAATAAAGAAAGCGGCAGCGTTTTCCGTTAGAGCAACTTTTGATCCTTTAAGGTTTTAATTAGTTGAACGTATACTGTCCGATGAGGCTGTGGTTGAATGGTAAAGCGAAAACTTGTCTATCTTTTCGAGGAAGGAGACGCCGGGATGAGAAATCTGCTTGGTGGAAAGGGTGCCGGACTGGCAGAAATGACCAGACTCGGGCTGCCTGTTCCACCTGGTTTTACTATCACAACCAGGGTATGCAACTCATATTATGAACTCGACCGCAAGTTTCCGCCGGGACTCAGACGCAGGGTCATGGAGGCGCTTCATAAGACAGAGGCAAAGATGGAAAGGAAGTTCGGCGGGAAGGAAAAACCTCTGCTCGTTTCAGTGCGCTCGGGTGCGCGCGTTTCGATGCCCGGCATGATGGACACCGTTCTCAATCTCGGCCTCAATGACGCGACAGTAGCGTCGATCATAGCCGAAACCGGTGACGGCAGATGGGCATATGACACATACAGACGGTTCGTTCAGATGTACGGGAATGTTGTCATGGGTGTGGAGCACCATGTATTCGAAGAGTTGTTACAGGAAGCAAAACGCGCGAGAAGCGTGAAGCTCGACACCGATCTCAACGAGGAGGAACTGAGGCAGCTCGTTGGCGCATACAAGGCCAGGATAGGCGAATTGACAGGCAAGCCTTTTCCGGAAGATCCTATGGAACAGCTGTGGAATGCAATCGGGGCGGTGTTTGAGTCATGGAACAACAAGCGTGCCGTCACATACAGAAAGCTTAACGGCATTCCGGAAGAATGGGGAACCGCCGTTACGGTTCAGTGCATGGTGTTCGGCAACATGGGCGATGACTGTGCCACTGGTGTCGCCTTCACCAGGAACCCCTCCACCGGAGAGAACAGATTCTACGGCGAATTCCTGACCAATGCCCAGGGCGAAGATGTCGTCGCAGGCATCAGGACTCCCCAACCGATAAACAGGGATGCTTCCCGACCTGGTGTATCGCTCGAGGAAAGGATGCCCGAAGCGCATGCGAAGCTGATTGAAATCAAAACGCTTCTGGAGTCCCATTACCACGATATGCAGGACATCGAATTTACGATTCAGCGCGGAAAGCTTTATCTTCTGCAGACGAGGGCAGGAAAGAGAACTGCACAGGCGGCAGTGAGGGCTGCAGTGGAGATGGTGAGCGAAGGACTGCTGACAAAGGAACAGGCTCTCATGTCTGTAAACCCTTCGACACTGGAGCAGCTGCTGCATCCGGTGTTTGATGAAACTGCGCAGCGAACAGAAATAGCCTCGGGACTCCCAGCTTCTCCCGGCGCTGCATCCGGTAAGGTGGTGTTCGACGCGGAGCAGGCCGTGGCGCTTTCCTCCGGAGGCAGTAAAGTAGTGCTCGTC
Source organism: Candidatus Sysuiplasma acidicola (assembly GCA_019721035.1). Classification (NCBI taxonomy): domain Archaea; kingdom Methanobacteriati; phylum Thermoplasmatota; class Thermoplasmata; order Candidatus Sysuiplasmatales; family Candidatus Sysuiplasmataceae; genus Candidatus Sysuiplasma; species Candidatus Sysuiplasma acidicola. The sequence continues at coordinate 24,154 of JAHEAA010000018.1, read as the reverse complement.
AGGAACGAAACATCGGCAGATGATATACACGGCATGGCTGTGGCACAGGCCATACTGACCGCAACTGGCGGCATGACCTCTCATGCGGCCGTGGTCGCCAGAGGCATGGGTAAGTGCTGCGTTGTGGGATGCTCCGAACTTTCCATCAACAGCGCCAGCGGCACGTTCAGGGCCAAAGGCGGCAGGGTGGTCTCAGCCGGCGACTACATAAGCGTGGACGGAACGGCAGGGCTCGTTTATCTCGGTGAACTGCCAACAAAGGCAGCGGAGCTGGATTCTTATTTCGATACGTTCATGAAATGGTCGGACGAAATCAAAACCATGGGGATACGGGCCAACGCCGATCTGCCTGAGGACGCAAGGATTGCACGAAAATTCGGTGCGCACGGCATAGGTCTGACAAGAACGGAACACATGTTTTTCGGGGAAAAGAGATTGCCGCACATGCGCCGCATGATACTCGCGAACACGACAGATGCCAGGAAAGATGCGCTGAAGGCGCTTCTGCCCTATCAGAAGGAGGATTTCATGGGGCTGTTCCGTGAAATGGGCGAATATCCGGTAATCATAAGGCTGCTCGATCCTCCGCTTCATGAATTCCTTCCAAAAGGGACTGAAGAGGTGTCAAGACTCGCGGCGGATATGGGTTTAGCACCGGAAGAGGTCAGTGCAAGGACGGTCGCGCTTCATGAATTGAATCCAATGCTCGGGCACAGGGGCTGCAGGCTGGCAGTAACCTTCCCGGAAGTCTACGAAATGCAGTACAGGGCGATATTCGAGGCTGCCTGCGAACTGAAGAAGAACGAAGGCATCGAGGTGACACCGGAAATAATGATACCGCTTGTTGAAGGACGGGAAGAGATCGACCTGCTCAGACCCCAGATCGATGCGGTGGCGGCTGAAGTCATGGGAGCGCACGGCGTCACACTGAAGTATATGGTCGGAACGATGATTGAACTTCCCAGGGCCGCAATCCTCTCCGACGAGATTGCAAGGGTCACGGACTTCTTCTCGCTCGGCACCAATGATCTGACACAGACAGTGCTCGGACTGAGCAGGGACGATGCAGGCAGATTCCTGCCAGACTACGTGGCCAACAATCTGCTGCCATCGGATCCGTTCCAGAGCATAGACGTCAAGGGCGTAGGCGCCATGGTCAAGATGTGCATCCAGAAAGGGAAGAAGGTAAAGAGCAACCTCGAAATAGGCATATGCGGCGAGCATGGCGGCGATCCCAGTAGCATCGACTTCTTCCAGGTTGCCGGACTGGATTACGTCAGCTGTTCGCCGTACAGGGTGCCCGTCGCAAGGCTGGCGGCCGCTCAGGCTGCAATAAAATTCGGCGGGAAGGGCGCAAAATCGGGGACAGATCAGGACTGAGTGCAGCGCTCAGACTGTCAGACTCATTTCCTTCTCGAGCAGCCTGTAGTCTCTGTCTTCAATCGTCTGCGGATCGACAGTGATGATGAAGTAGCCGCTGCTGTACTCGGTCTGCTCGTTCACCATCTGTATGAATCTCAGCACCGGCCTGAATTCATACTGCGTCACGAGGTACTCGAGCCCTTCCAGTATGACTATTCCGCCTTTCACGCGACTGTAAAACGAGCGTATCTCCGCCGCGAGGTTCGGCAGGTTGTTTCTTATCAGGTATCTTCTGTCTCCCTGCACTATTTCGTCCTTTTCAATCTTGGTCAGCCAGATAAATGTTGTTTTGCCTGCATCCAGATGATATTTCTCTATTACCCTGGAAGGATCGGTACGTGTGACGGACATGCCGGCCGAACCGCCGGAGAGCATCGAAGCGAAAATTGAAAACGCCCTGTCAGGTCTCTCCTCCCTCACCACGATTGAACTGCCTGCCCTGATTGTAAACTCCGACGGCACTTCCCTGTTCGGTTTCGTCAGAATCACGCCGAACATCTTCTGCAGTTCCTGTCTCTTTACGTCGACGGTCTGCTGGATCATGTTCTTCCTCGTTCTGGCGAGGATCTGCAGCTCATGCGGCGAATATGCCCTGGTCCCGAAAGAGAGAACTTCTGTCCACACTTCATTCAGGGCGTCTTCAAATCCCTTGAGATAACCCCGTGCATAGTCTTCGCGCTCTCCCATCGGAAACCTTCTCGTATTCAATTCGCTTTTACTACTAATTACTTTTTGGAAGCCAAGACTCCCGGCGCGCTCACAGTCAGTTCATCAGCAGACAGTGAGGTCCGCGACCATGTGGTCGAAAAGAGCAGAGTATCCCTTGACTTTGCGCACCGATGAAATAGTCACCCTGCCACCGCCGTAATGTGCCGTCAATGTCTCTTTCCACTCGCTCAGGGCGTTGCGGCGCACAGCCTCATGCATATGAATCGTGGCGCCTTTTCTGCACATGCTTATTGCATGGCCGAGCCACTCGCCTGTGTTCATCAGATATCCCATGATCACCCTGTCCGCTCCCTTCACGTCGAGTAGTCTGTTGTCTATGTTCAACGCATCATAAACATCCTGAACGCCGTTTGCCTCGATCGTTTTCAGCAGATAGCGGTACGTCGCTTCGCTTGCCTCTGAAGCCACTATTTTCGCTGGAGCAGAGTGCACCGCAATTGGCATGGAAAGATGTCCGATACCGGCGAACATATCCACGATTGTTTCACCATCGCAGTCGAGACCGGCCATTCTGATGCGCTCATCATGATTGGCGGACGAAAACATCACGGTCGAGACGTCTATGACGTAATTGACGCCGTTCTCATGATGCACGGTCTCACCGTCGTGGCCGTATATCCGGTGAAGCGCCGGCCTCCTGTATGTGCCGCTGATCATACCGTCCACCGCAAACACGCTGTCGGCTCCAAGCGCTTCAGCATAGGCCTCGCCCACCTGATCGTCAAACGGTTCCAGTTCCTTCCTGAGTTTCAGTATGACAACCTTCCCGATCATCTCCCACTTCCCTGGAAGGAGCTTTTTAAGTTCAGGCGGCACGTTCGCAATTGACACCGCCTTAGTGTAAGGCGTCGATCTGGCGACGCCGCCTGTCTCACTGCCGCCCATCGTTCACCGGCCCTCGACCGCCGGCTCATGCCCGGGCATGCCGCGTTTCGGCGAGTCTTTAATATGTGACACAAAATCATGAATTCGTGCTACGCAATAAGCTTTTGACTGTCTGCGCCGCAATTCTTCTGTTCCTGCCCTTCGCATCTCCAGCCTATGGACAGCAGTCGTACGCAAACGGAATGATACGGTCGGTTTCATCACCCGATATCCAGCCCGGACAGAGCGGCACGCTCAACGTCGAGGTTCAGAATGTATTCAACAGCAGTATAACCGAAGTATTGCTCACACTGACTGTTTATGCATTTGTGGACGGCTCTTCGTTCGTTCCCGTGCCTTCATCATCCGTTACCTCTTCCCGCCTGCCATATTTCATCGGCACGGGACAGCCTGCAGAAACGCTGACAGCCAAATCGATCGGGGCCGGTGCCCTTCACAATTTCACGTTCCCGTTCCAGACGGATTATAACACGCTGCACGGTACGTTTTTCAACGAAGGGACATACATGGTGTCGATGTCGCTCACCTTTCTCATCGTATCCACTGTGTACAGAATGGCTTCAAAAGGTTATTTCTCTCCTGCCCAGTGGCAGAAAATATACGTTCAGAACGGCAGTTCCGCTTCTCTGAACTACACCTATCTCAACAACACGCTTGGTTTTGCAGGGATACTCCCGGATACTTCCTTCGGTGTGAATACGCCTGCGCCATGGTCCATTTTCTTTGCATCAGGCGTGCTCGCAGCCGGATTCGCGGCTGCCGCCGCCCTCTCCTTCAGAAGAACCCACAGGCGCAAGCGCAGCTGATGCCGAACCATCACAGAAGCGCCTTTATCAGCTGCGGCGAATATCTTAGCAGTCCCGGAGCTCTGGAGAGGACGAGAGGCGAAAGTTCCGTCGGAAAATCTATGTCGCCTTTGCTGAGGAGATCCTTCAGAGAACTCTCTTCAAGGGTCCTGAACAGCATGTCCAGGTGCCTGTCGTCCATTTCCAGGAATATCTTCCTGACAAGGGAAGCCCGTTCCAGCTCCCTGCCGATCCCCCTCTTCCACTCCTTTTCGTACCGTGAGAGGAATCTGCGGCTGAAATCGCCGGATTCGAACGCTTCCAGGGCTATGCCTGCTGCTATATCTGCAGCAGCCATTCCCGTGAATATGCCTCCGCCTGATATCGGTTTGGCCTGCCCTGCCGCGTCGCCTATGAGCATGACGCCGTCGTCCACCATCCTCCCCCTGTTGCCGAGCGGAATGGGTCCGGCAGTTATGTTCAGCGTCCTCTTCACGCCCAGCTTCTTCAGAAACCGTTCGAAGTAGAGGGATGCCGGCGCATCGGTTACTGCTGTCCCAAGTCCGATGCGGGTGAAGTCACCCGAAGGTATCACCCAGGCGAAGAAGCCCGGCGCGATGCCGCTGCCGAAATAGAGGCGCACAGCATCTCCCCTGTTCAGTTCCCCAGCAAACGCATCTGTCTGAACGCAGGAAACCATCTCTTCATACCTTGCCAGTCTGAATGCCCTCGAAACAGACGAGGACATGCCGTCTGCGCCTATGAGCAGTCTGCATTTCACCTTTTTTGCCTCACCATGGTGCATAAAGGATATGACAAGATGCCCGTCCTGTCTTTCGGCGCCGGTGAATGTGGCGCCGAGGATCATGTCTGCACCGGCTCTCGCCGCTTTCCCCGCAAGATGGATGTCCAGGCCGCTCCTGTCAATCACATATCCCTTGGGTTCAGTGCCGGAGAGAGAAAGCTCGTTTCCAGAAGGCGAATGGAATCTCACGGAATTTATGACGTTGAACCATGAAGGCAGCGCGCTCATTTCAATCACACGCGGACTGACGAGGCCGGAACACTGCACCGGTTTCCCAATTTCGAAGTTTTCCTCGAGCAGCAGCACGCTTCTTGTGCCGGCCGAAGCTGCCGCGAATCTGCTTCCTGCGGGGCCAGCTCCCACCACTACGATGTCGTATTCTGAACGGTGCATGCGCACATCACCATGAAGTTATCCGGCCTGTCAGAAGACAGGTATCACTTCGTCTCCGTCAACATCGCCCACATCTTCTCCGCTTATTCCAAGCTCCGGGATCTCGGGAAGCCGTATGTCATATCTCTTCAGAGACGCACCGACCTTGAGAACGGCCGATCGCCAGGCTTCCTCTTTTTCGCCGATGAAAGGGATGCCAAGACCTGCATCCCTCGCTATGTCCTCCATTTTCCCGTTCACTTCACCAAAGTAGTGCGGAAGCTTCCAGAATGTGTTGGACGTTGTAGGCAGCTTGTATGTAATGAGCGAGAGGAAGATAAAGCCAGCTTTAATCTGCCTGGTGACTAGAGCCTTCCTCTCCTTGTTCATCTTCCCGGCGCCGTCGGCCATCACGAGTTGAGTGAACGCATAGTGTCTCGTTTCATCCCTTGCTATGTTGCCAAATGCCTGGCTGAATGTTTCCACCTTCGTGTTCTTCGACATCTGGGTGAATACGGTAGTTGCCGCAGCCTCGCCCATCATGAAAGACGTGAACAGCACATCGGTACTGTACTTGTTGTAGGAATCCAGATACGCCTTCCAGTATCTGGCACCGTTGTACCACGTCCAGAGTATGTTGGCCTGAGCCCTCGCCTCCAGGTCATTTGCCGGTTTGAATTTCGTCGGAAAACCAGGGCACAGTTTGTTTATGCACATGCCGCACACCATGTTGTGCCTGTTTTCGTCATATGCGATGGTATTCAGCAGGCACCGAACTGCTGTCTTTTCCTTGAGTTCGTGAGCTTTCACGACGGCGTAGGAAAAGACGGGATTGGCATTATCGAACGTGGAAAGAAGTGCCCACCAGTATGCCATGGCCAGTCGCTCCTTTCTCTCCAGTCCGGAAACAAAATCATCCAGTTTCGCCCAGTCAAGCGAGGACTCGTCCCACTGTTCCCTCTTTGACCTTTCGTACAGCCTCCATTCGAAATCGCCGGTGAACTCCCACTCAGCGGGATAGATGTTATTCGGCGGAAACTCCGGAAGCTCCACCTTTTCCTTTTTCATGATGGAAGGAGATAGTGCTGTAGAAGCTATAAATAATACAGTGAACTGGCCTGACGATTCTGCGGTTCGGGCGCCAAAAACATTTATTCGAAAGGATATAAGGTCATCACCTGCATGAAACCATTCGGGCTCATGATTTCAATTGCAGGGTGATACAGGACGTGGTTCCGGTGAACGATACAGTTTCAACAGAAAAGAAGGGCAGTGTATGCACTATCAGACTGAACAGGCCTGAGAAGCTGAACTCAATAAACATGGCAATGGTGCAGGGGCTTGTCGATGCTCTAGATCGGTGCGCAGCAGATAGAGAAATTCGCGTGGTCGTTCTCACGGGAAACGGAAAGGCATTTTCGGCAGGCGCGGACGTGAAAGAACTTTCAGGCATGTCTGTCTCCGAACTCGTCCGGGGCGGCCATCTGCCGCTGTGGGACTGCATAAGGCGTTTCAGGAAGCCGCTGATCGCGGCAATAAACGGCGCAGCGGTCGGAGGAGGACTCGAGCTTGCTATGGCATGTGACATCTGCATTGCCGGCAGAAGCGCAAAGTTTGGTCAGGCTGAAATAAATCTCGGCATAATGCCGGGCGCCGGCGGAACGCAGAGACTGACACGTGCGATAGGCAAGTCCAGGGCAATGGAACTCGTCCTTTCCGGCAAGCTGATCGATGCTGCAGAAGCAGCGTCCTGTGGCCTCGTAAGCCGTGTCTGCGAAGACGAGCTGCTGATGGAAGAGGCACTAACTCTCGCCGCACAGATTGCTGAGCGGCCGGTGTTCGCGCTTGAGCTCGCAAAGGAGAGCGTAAACAGGGCGCATGAAACCACGCTCACCCAGGGACTGGAACTGGAACGTAAGAATTTCATTCTCTCCATTTCACATCCCGACGGAAAGGAGGGCATAAGTGCGTTTCTGGAAAAGCGGAAGGCAAAGTGGAATGAGCCCGATTCCTCGGTCTGAATGGCAGGAGACTGGTGCACCGGACGCATAAACAGAAGACGCAACAATCGTGATATACTCAGGGAATGGTTAACAGGCTGACGTGTGACGCACTGCTCTTCGTCGCAGCGCGTCCGATTGAGCGCCTGCACGCACCGTCGTGTCGGATGAGAAAATGCATACACTTTCCTGTTCAAAGGATGGCCATATCGAGACAATCGCATTGAACAGGCCGGAAAAGCTCAATGCACTGAGCAGTGAAATGCGCTCCGAGCTTCACGAGGAATTGCGCAGGGCCAACGGAGACGATGATATCAGGGTCGTGCTGCTGACCGGAAGCGGAAGGGGCTTTTGCGTAGGTGCCGACCTGTCCTCAGTAAGCAGCGATCTGAAGACGGATCTTAGAGACACTTTTCATCCGCTGCTGAGGGAGATTCGTTTCGGCAGGAAGATATTTGTCTGTGCGGTCAGGGGAGTGGCTGCAGGAGCGGGTTTGAGCCTGGCTGTTGCATGCGATTTGCGCTTTTCCTCTCCGGACGCAAGATTTGTCACGGCATTTCACCGCATCGGTCTGGCGCCTGATACCGGCCTCTCGTTCATGCTGCCCCGCCTGATGCCTGCCGCCGCAGCTTTCGATCTGCTGTTGAGAGGAGGAGAATTTTCCGCAGCACAGGCTGCTTCCTGGTCTCTGTTCTCTGTATCCGACGATCCGCTCAGCGAAGCGATGAAAGCCGCGCATGAAATTTCAACCGGACCATACCGTTCGTTTGCAGAGAGCAAGCGCCTTCTCAATGCATCGCTTTTCAAAGGAATGGGAGAATTCCTCGATCTGGAGGCAGAGGTGCAGGGAGAGCTCGGTCACACGCACGACTTTGACGAGGGCCGTTCGGCTTTTTCCGCAAAGCGGCAGCCGGAATTTACCGGCCAGTAGGTATGGCGTTTCCCGCCACGCTGAAACGTCTGGAAAATGTTCTTGAGTTTGTTATTCTGTAGCGTGAAAGTTCTCCGCAATCTTTAATATCTGAGACAGATATCTATTATTGTTATCTAAAATAGATATTAATCCGGGGAGAAGACGATGGATGAATTGACCAGATATATGGAACGGGGTCTGTTCAGGCCCTATGTACTGTGGGTATGCTCCAAATCGCCTATTTCTGGAACGGATCTGCTGAATGTGGAGCGCATGCACAACCACACACTGAGCCCGGGCAAGCTCTATCCTGTCCTCCACAAGCTGATGGATGAAGGGATGCTGGAGGAGGAAGAGCGAATAGAGCACGGAAAGGTGCACAAGTATTACTCAACAACCAGGCTCGGTGAGGAGATGCTCAGCAGACTTCGCACAGATCTTGGTCCGCCAATGAAGCATTTTCTGGAAGAGTGGCTGGATGCTTCAGGCGGCGCGGTTCCCACCTGACCTTCCGATCAGGCATTTCTGTAAAAGGCGACGATCTGAATGTTCAATTTCAAAAGCAGACGCAAGGAGAACAGCCCGCTTGGCAGCCTGCTGCGCCTCGTGGCTTACATGGGACCCGCCCTCATAGTCAGCGTCGCCTACGTGGATCCGGGCAATTTCGCCTCTGACATTGCAGCAGGCTCGAAAACAGGTTACGTGCTGCTCTGGGTAGTGTGGCTTGCGGGTCTTATGGCTATGCTGCTGCAGTACCTTTCCGGCAAACTTGGCATAGCAACGGGAAAATCGCTTCCTGAACTCGTCGGTCATTCTCTGAAGCGAAGGCGCTATATTTTACCGTACTGGCTGGGAGCGGAGGCGGCATCAGCCTCTGTCGACCTTGCAGAATTCCTCGGAACAGTCCTGGCACTCAATCTCCTGTTCGGCATTCCCTATATCGAAGCATCCCTCATTGGTGTATTCGACGTTTTTCTGCTCATTTATCTTGCAAACAAGGGAATGCGCAGGGTGGAACAGGCCTTCATGCTTTTCGTCGGTATGATTGGCGTCGGCTATCTCTACGAGCTGTTCCTTGCAAGACCGGGCCTGCACGCAGTCCTGAAAGGTTCGTTCATCCCCTCGGTGAATGCGGAATTCGCCGTCTTCATCATATCAATCATCGGCGCAACGGTGATGCCGCATGTGCTCTATCTGCATTCAGACCTCACGCGTAACAAGATCAGAGGCTCGGATCCGGCTGAAAAGCGGGAGATGCTGCGTTTCCACAAGTATGATACAATAATATTCCTCACCATGGCGTCATTCGTCAATGCCGCAATTCTTCTCGTTGCGGCGGGAAGCTTCTTTTCACGTCATCTCACATTCGTGCTGACGATTAACAGCGCATACGCGACACTCGTGCCGCTCTTCGGCCCGATAGCGGGCTATGCGTTTGTTGCCACACTACTCTGTTCCGGTCTCTCTTCCTCCACCACAGGGACCCTTGCCGGGCAGACAGTCATGGAGGGCCTCCTCGGAAGAAAAGTGAATCCATGGAAGCGGCGTATCGTCACCAGGATCATCAACGTTTTTCCGACAACATTCGCGTTGCTTCTGGGATTCAACCCGTTCTTCATACTGTTCTACAGCCAGGTTGTTCTGAGCATCATGATACCGCTGCCGATGATACCGCTCATACTCTATTCCGCAGACAGAAGACTCATGGGTCCCTTTGTGAACAGAAGGGTGACTACGCTGCTGGCGGTCGTCACAGCTTCGATAATAATCATGTTCAACGCCTATTACATCCTCACAGCTTTCTGATCACAGTACTCTGAAAAAGAGAAGCGCCGCAATGACTATCAGGACGATGATTGCTGCAACAATGACAAGCGTGATGTCAATGCCGCGTTTTTGCTCATTCTGAGCGGCCTGGGCTGCACGCACTTCCTCCTCCGTCATTTCCTCTACGCCGATGAGCCTGTCGAGCTCATCCACCCATTCGTCAAGACCGTCCCTCTCCTGCGGTTCCTGACTCCCTTCTCCGTCCTTCAATACGGCACCGCCCTTTTCACTTCGGCACCTTTTCCCAGTCCTTCAAAAATCGCTCGAGTCCCGTGTCTGTTAGCGCATGCTTCATCATCTGTTTCAGAACGGTGTACGGAATGGTGGACACATGTGCCCCGAGTCTTGCCGCTTCAATCACATGAATGGGATTGCGGACGCTTGCGACGAGTATCTCTGTCCTGAAATCATAGTGCCCGTATATTTCCGAGATTTCCCTGATGATCTGCATGCCCTCGTTCCCCATGTCGTCCAGCCTGCCTATGAACGGACTGACGTACGAAGCACCGGCCTTCGCCGCGAGCAATGCCTGATTCGCAGAGAACACTAGTGTCATGTTGGTCTTAATGCACTCGCCGTGCAGTGATTTCGCCGCCTTCAGCCCTTCCGGCGTCATCGGAACCTTCACGACGATCCTCCTGTTGATTTTGGCGAGCTGTCTTCCTTCCTTCATCATACCGTCGTAGTCGGTGCTGACAACCTCGGCATTTACAGGACCGTCGACTATTCTGCAAATCTCCTGCAGCACTTCGTCGAATTTTTTATGTTCTTTGGACACGAGCGAGGGATTCGTCGTCACGCCGTCTATCACACCAAGATCCCACGCCTCTCTGATTTCCGCAATGTTTGCAGTATCCAGGAAAATTTTCATAACGCCACGCTCACTGCCTCAGCTTCATGACCTTCACAACAGAGTCTACTATACCTTCTGCTGTAAGGCCGTATCTGACCATAAGCTCTTCCGCCTGTCCCGATTCCCCGAAAGTGTCATTGATGCCCAACTTCCATACCGGGACGGGATAATTGCCAGCAACTGCCGAGCACACGGCATCGCCGAGTCCATTGATGATGCTGTGCTCTTCAGCAGTCACGATGGCACCGGTCTTTCTTGCACATGCAAGAACGGTGCTTGTATCAAGCGGTTTTATCGTGCTCATATTGACGACGCAGGCGTCGACTCCACGCTCCCCGAGCATGGAGGACGCGCGCAGTGCAGCGTGAACCAGCTGGCCCGTGGCAATGATTGCAACATCCTTCCCGTCACGGAGTACCTGGGCCCTTCCAATCCTGAACGGAACCTGTCCGGCGCCAACGGGCGGCACGTCCGCCCTTCCGAATCTCATGTATGCCGGTCCCTTCATTCCGGCAAGTTCGAACGTCGCCTGATGTGTTTCAGCCGCATCCGCGGGGACGACCACAGTCATGTTCGGCAGGCCTCGCATCAGGCCAATATCCTCAAACATCTGATGAGTTGCTCCGTCAGGTCCGACGGAGAGGCCGGCGTGGCTCGCGACGATCTTCACATTTGCAGACGGATAAGCTATCGACTGTCTGATCTGATTGTAAGTGAGACCTGTTGCAAACACTGCGAAGGTTGAGGCGAACACAGTCTTCCCGGCCATCGCAAGTCCCGCTGCCGTTGCCATCATGTTCGCTTCAGAAACGCCGCAGTTGAAAAATCTGTCTTTGTATATCTTTCCGAAATCTGCAGTCCGTGTGGACACGGAGAGGTCGGCATCGAGCACCACAACGTCCTTGTCTTTTGCGCCGAGCTCTGTCAGCGCTCTGCCGTACTCCTTTCTCTGACTCTCAAGCTTCAGGCTACCCGCCTCCATCTCGGTCAGCCCGCCCTGTCCAGTTCCGCAAGTGCCTTTACCGTTTCCTCTGCCGTCGGCGCCTTACCGTGAAATGCGACGTTGTTTTCCATGAAAGATACGCCCTTTCCCTTTACGGTATTGGCTATTATCACCGTGGGTCGTCCTGTCTGCTGCAGCGATTTGCCGTAAGCATCGATGATTTCGCTGAAATCGTGACCGTTAATTGTTATGACATTCCATCCGAAGGCCCTCCACTTTTCCTCCAGCACGGATGTGTCAAGTATGTCTTTTGTGAAACCGTCATTCTGAATGCCGTTTCTGTCGACGAACGCTGTGATGTTGTCGAGTTTCCTGTATGCTGCAAACATCGCCGCCTCCCACGTTTCGCCTTCATCGTTCTCGCCGTCGCTCATCAGAACGACAATTCTTCGTTTCGTTCCGTCGAGTCTGGATGCAAGCGCCATGCCGCAAGCAACGGAGAGCCCCTGGCCGAGCGAGCCCGTGGACAGCTCCACTCCAGGCACTCCGGTATGTGCATGTCCCTGCAGCCTGCTGCCAAGCTTTCTTAACGTCATGAGTTCCGATTCGGGTATGTATCCGGCCTGCGCTAGAACGGAATAGTATCCGGGCGCCGCATGTCCTTTACTTAGTATGAAAATGTCTCTCCCTTCCCAGCGCGGATTCTTCGGATCGTGTTTCAGAAGCCCGAAGTAGAGTGCTGTCATTATGTCTGCGGAAGAGAGCGAGCCTCCGGGATGCCCGGAGCCTGCGGCATTCGTCATTCTTATAATGCTTTTCCTGACCTCTCTGGCAATTCGGCGAAGCTCAGGCACAGAGCGCGTTTCCGCAGAATGCTCCATCAACTGATTCCACACCCGCTTAAAGCGAATATATTCGTGTATATAATCTTTTGAACAATTTCCCTTTTAGTATACAATGAAATTTGTCTGTCGGTCAAGCCAACAGCAGCACTCTACTTCAACCGTCCGGGATGGTTCTCTTCCATCAATTTCTTTATGGCTTCCGGATATGCCATAAGCTCCTCCGCGTGCACCCTGTTCTTCAGGCTCTCGGCGTTGTCGCCGGGTAGCACGGGCACTCTTCTCTGTACGACTGTTGGGCCATCATCAACGCGCTCCGTCACAATGTGAACCGTACATCCGCTTTCTTTTTCACCCGCTGCAATCACCGCCTGATGAACATTTATGCCGTACATGCCCTTGCCTCCGAATTTCGGCAGCAAAGCAGGATGTATGTTCAGTATTAGGGGAAAAGAAGAAATGGTAGATGCAGGGAGTATTCGCAGGTATCCAGCGAGACAGATGATGTCCGGCTTCCTGATGCTGAGTTCGTGAAGAAGTCGCGCGTCATATTCCTGCCGCGGAACTGCTGCGGAATCTATGACAATGGATTCTATGCCCTCCTTCTCCGCCCTTTTCAGTGCAAATGCGGACGGTTTGTTCGATATCAGTGTTATGACTTTACCCTGCAGATAACCGCTTCTGCAGGCATTAACAATGGCCTGAAAGGTGGAACCATTGCCCGATGCCAGGACGCATATCCGGTATCCGCTGGAACTCATGGCAGTTCAGCTTTCTACCCTCGGTGCGAGAAGGTACTTCACACGTCCGCTGCCGCCGGCAATTTCAAATTCAAGTTTGACCGGATAGTTGTTGCCCAGGTTAATCTTGATTTCACTGTTGCCGGAAATGGCTTTGGCCATGTTGGAAAAGTAATCGAGAGGGAAGAGGCTGCGCACCTTCCCCTTTGATTCCAGCAGCTGAAGCTTATCCTTCGGGAGCCGGAAATCAACGGAGTCTGAATCGCCCTCTGAACTCATTTCAAAATAATCCTCGTCGGCAACCAGCGCGATATGATCGGAAACGCTCTCCGATGCCTTTATGCCGAAATTCAGCTCATCGGCGGAGATTTTCATCGTCGTGGGAAGCTCGATATTGGGCACTTTCGGATCAGACATGCCTGCCGTGTCTACAAGGCTCATCCTTCTCGTAACACTGCCTATTTTGATAATGAGCTGGTTTTTGTCTTCATTATGCTCCAGCTTGACCTCATCACCCGAATGGGCGAGTTTGAGTATATCCCTGAGCTTTTCAAGGTCTATTCCAAGTTCACATTCCTCTCCCTCGTACCCTTCAAACGCTTCCTTGGTAAGCGTGAGTTCAACCATCGCGACGTGAGCCGGGTCAACGGCTTTGAGCGATATTCCGTCTGCATCTATGTTGAACTTCGCCTCATCAACGAGTGTCGAAACCACTTCTACAATCTGCTTCAGTACTTCGGCTTTCACACTGGCTTTAAACATCTGTTAACTCCTTCTGCGGGTAGAATGCTATCAAAATATAATTGTTATGTCTGCTTGGGCTTAAAACCACTCTTCTGCATCGTCTGCCAAACTGTTATGCCGCAGGCGGGTTACTGCATCTGAAGGAGTATCGCGGTGCAACATCCAATCGCTCGCGCGTGTCTGCGTACAGCGACTCAATATTCTCTCCACGAGTAACTGCATTCAGTACACCTGTAGATCCTGGTTTCGGGTTCATCGGCGGCCCTTGTCTGTCTGAGCACCCAGTATGCTTCGTTGTTACCGCACCTGATGCATTTGATGTCTGTCTTGGGCAGTGTGTCGGATCGCCCTTCAACAATTAATAGCTCCCGGTCTGCGTTCATTTCGGAACGGACCGTGTTTTTGGAAGATTTACCAATGCCCTCTTCATTGCCGCATCTTCTGCATCTGAATTTCCCGTTTTCAGGGAACATAAGCGATTTGCACTTTGAGCAAAACATTCTGGTTCCTCTTAGATCAAAGACTACCTGCTCTTAACACTTTGCCATGGCTGAATGCCATGGCTGAATCGTCGGTGGTGCTTTGCCAGCCAAACCCGAAAACAGATGGTCTTTGACTAAAGAAGGTCCCACTGACTTGTCTTCTTCTCCTCTCTCTGAATATTTGGCTGCACGAATGTGCCTGAAGGTGCTCTTGCAGCGATCATGCTACCATGCTGAACACTTCGCTTCCCGACAGTGTTCAGGTAGTCTTTGCCCAGCGCCCTCTCGACGAGCTTCCGTGTGCTCTCTGCCTTGATCCTGTCCTTCCGCAGTGTTGACATGTCAACGCCGTCTGCGGCTCTGTGGAGCCTGACTTGTGGCGCCCCTGCGTACATTCTTGTCGACTTGTCCGCCTTTCCTGTATTCCGCATAATTGACGGTTTACCCGCATCTTCGGGCATCCTTCTCCGGTAGATGTTTTCCAGGGGAGGGGCGAAGTAGGCATCTTGTGGCTGACGGGGCGATGTGTTTGCCCCGGTCTGATAATCACTGTTCCGGGCATATTTGGCTTGCGGTCCGGGCATCCCACCCGGCGCCGCGCGCATCTCCTCAAACCTGCCACGGGGTTGCGCCTGCATCGTTCTTCCGGGTGAAGCATACGCGCCACCTCCTCCCGGCGGCAGGGACGGGTAAACGGGTGTCATGCTGTCAAATCCATACGGTCCTCTACTCCTCGCGGGAAAGAATGATCGAAGCATACCAAGAGGTCTTGTAAAGTTGATGTGCTGCCTCGGCGATTCCTGACCCCCGTCGCGCCCTGACACGAGTATGTTTGTCGTGGGCGCTCCAAATCTAGAGACGTACTCAAGCTCTCTCCTGCTCTGATCAGACAGTATGCCGCCGATATACGCAAATGCTATGGTTAAGAGGTAATTGCCAACCTTGAATGAGGCGGCTGTCCTCAACTCGTCTATGAATGAGCCGACATATGTCGTGGCGAAACTGATGTAAGGTGCCGCAATAGGAAGCTTTTCCAGGGCATCCTTGATAAGCACGTATGTCAGTAATGTTGCATTCTGGAATCTGATTGGAATCAGCCCCGTAGTAAGCGCCGAGGACAAACCGTAAAGAACCAGAACAGGAAGCATGGCCGCGATTATCGCACGCCACGGCGAGCCCGCCCGCCTGCCTCCGATGAAGCCACCTATCATCTGTCCTACAAGCGGTAGCCAGTAGAGCATCAGCGATATCATCAGAATGTACTTGGCAGCACTCCATATGCTGTATGGTTTATGCCCGGAACCAAGACCTGTTTTCTTTGCATTGTCCGTTTTTGGGAGCTGATAAACGGATGGAGCCTGACCAACTACTCCCTGTGGTATCCTGTACAGGTCTTCTTCGCTGAATGGCTGTTCGTAGTAATGCTTCAAAAATTACCACCGGTCCGACGTATGTCTGACGATATGATCTTCGTAATATTTAATCCTGACCCGTGTCGATATGATCAACGGCAGCGGCAGATTGCGCAACTTTTCAGTGCATGCGCGCGCTCTTTCTGAGGAAGCACCGTGATGTCAACTTTGTTCAGTACAGTGGACCGTTGCTGTTCTTGACTCTCTGTTAGCTTGTATCATCTGCCTTGCACATCGGCGTCTTCGCTAGCTATATGTCTGCGGAGGATTCTTCGCATCACCGTACAATGATTTTTATTATCTGCCCGTCATGTCCCGATCAGACCATCAGGCTGGTGCATGCACACGGATATTCTGATCAAGAACGGCATAACAGTTACACAGGATTCGAAAAGAAGTGTCGTTGAAGGGAACGTCTGGATCGAGGACGGCGTCATCTCAGAGATTGGCAAAGTGAGTCATACATCGGACGTTGTGATAGACGCCAAGAATGGTATCGTGATGCCCGGACTCATAAACACGCACACACATGTGGCGATGACAGAATTCAGGGGAATGGTCGACGACATAGTGCTCGAGGAATTCCTGGAGAAGACTTTCGAGCTCGACGCCCACAGGTCAGACAAATCCATAAGGGCATCGACCGAACTGTCTATCCGGGAAATGCTGATGAGCGGTACCACATCTTTTCTGGACATGTATTACGGCGAAGATCTGGTTGCGGAGGTCTGCAGGCATTTCGGTATCCGGGCCTTTCTTTCATGGGCAGTTCTCGACGAAGACAAAACCACGCAGAAAGGGAAGCCGATAGCAAATGCAGAACGATTCATAAGGGAGTGTCCGCGAAATGGATTGATTACGCCTTCAGTCGGTCTTCAAGGCGTGTACGCCTGTTCCCGCGAAACGTGCAATAGTGCCAAGGACATGGCCATTGCGCATAACACTCTGCTTCACACGCATCTTGCGGAAACAAGGCATGAAGTATACTCCCATCAGAGGGGGACTGGCATGAGGCCCGCAGAATGGCTCAACAGTTTTTCGTTTTTCGACGGCTGCGATATTGTTGCCGCACACGGCGCATGGCTGACCAAGGCGGAAATAGGTATGTTGAAAACGCATAACGTGTCCGTAGCTCACTGCGCCAGGTCTAACATGAAGCTCGGCTCGGGCATCGCGCCTGTGGTCGAGTTGAAGAATGAGGGAGTGAACGTATCCATAGGGACAGACAGTGCAACGACAAGCAACAATCTTGACATGTTCGAAGAGATGCGAACTGCTTCCCTTCTTCAGAAAGTCAATAAGTGGGACGCAGGACTGATGGATGCGCAAACTGTACTGGATATGGCAACGAGGGATGCAGCACAGTCCATATTGAAGGGAGATGTCATCGGCACGATTGAAAAAGGCAAGAGGGCAGACATTGTAATCCTCGACGCCTTAAGCCCACGTCTCCATCCCCTGACCAGAAGTAATGCACTCAACAATATCGTGTACTCTGCACAGGGATCGGATGTGGTCACAACGATTATCGACGGCCGGCTGCTTATGGAGAACAGGGAACTTAAAATATAGTGATTTCTTTCCTGCAGGTAGTGCTGGGAAACACCACTTCCATGGCATCGTGATAGCTGGAAGTTTGCAAACAAGGTTAGCTATGGTATTGTTAGCGATTTACGGATACACTGTGAGCGATCAATCTCAGTACTCATGAAAATACCGGCAGTGGTGAGATGAATAAACTCAAAGAGAGCATAGTTCTCCCTCTACGACTCTTTCGAATATTTATTCATAATGTTAAATAACAAACCTTTATCCCTATTGTTTAAATACAACTAATGCCATTTGGGGACTAAATTTTGTGTCTGAAAATGATAAAAATTGGGTTGATTGAAATGCAAAAGTCCAAGATAAGTATGTTCAGGCAGCCGCTTTCGATGAACGGTAAGACGAAAATAGCAATATCGATTCTGGCAGTCGCTGTGATGATGGGCGCTGCCTTTTTTGCAGGGGGTTTGAGCGCATACGCCGTGAGAGGTGCAGGACTTTCTGCCGCTTCAAAGGCAGCGACTTCCAGCGCTTCTTCGACCGCATGGACTTACCCTACTACCACGATGCAGGAACCTGGTTATACTAATGGTACCTATAACTGGGCAGCAACGGCATCTGTCGAACATCTTAACATTTATCTGGCGACTGATGCTTACAGTTTTGCTCTTCTGGACCAGGTTTACGATCCTCTTACCCAGCTTTCTCCGAATGCAACCCCCGCTGTCATGCCATGGCTCGCTACAAGCTGGTCTGAGGCGCCTGCGAGTGCAAATATGACCACTTTTGACCCGGTTACCGGGCAGACTATGCCAGTTGCATACATATGGACTGTTAATCTCAGGCCTGGTGTTCAGTGGACTGACTGGACGCCGGCAAATGCCGCCAGCACGTATACATTCAGCAACACCACTACATTCAACGCGTTCAATGCGTCCACAGGTGCTGTACAGTCTTACACTCATCAGTATAAGTGGCCGTCCGTAACGATGAGGACAGAATATGTCCAGTCGGCCGATGTTATCCTTACATGGAAGATACTGCAATCTTCACTTGACTTCAGCGGCGATTACATTAATGTGGTAAATGTTGTGCCTACAAGCAATCTTACAGTGCAGTTTTACCTCAGTGCACAGTCTGCGAGCTTCCTGTTTTACACTCTCGAATCTAGTGTTCTTCCATACCACATATGGGTGAATCACGACTTTGCCTCGTCGATAACCACCGCCTGGAACTACACAGGTGCCAAGAATGGTTATGACACATGGAATATGAATTACAATCCGACTACAGGCACTGCGTCGGGTCTCGTTGGTAGCGGTCCGTTCATGTTCAACGGCGGTTACGGTATGCCCAAGGGCAGCTGGATACCGGACGCATACTGGACCGAATATGTTAATCCTCACTACTTTGTCCAATACGGTCCTTCCTGGATGAGACAATATACCCCCAAGTTTTATGAACTTCACACTCCGCAGTATCTGTCTGTTTCTGCTGCAGCGACAGCTGAATTACTCGGACAAGTCGACACGATACAGTTCGGTCTGCCCCCGACGTTCCTTCCTACGATAAAGACGATGCCCAGTACCTACATTTATCACAAGAAATCGACCAGTTACGGGTATATGCAGCTCAACAGCTACTCTAC
The DNA here is from genome assembly GCA_019721035.1 of Candidatus Sysuiplasma acidicola. NCBI lineage: Archaea > Methanobacteriati > Thermoplasmatota > Thermoplasmata > Candidatus Sysuiplasmatales > Candidatus Sysuiplasmataceae > Candidatus Sysuiplasma > Candidatus Sysuiplasma acidicola. Next base: position 5,207 of record JAHEAA010000018.1, on the reverse strand, counting down.
AAATTCACCGTATAATGTAACTGCCTTCCGTCAAGCACTTAATTATGCAACGGACAAGGCATATCTCGCATCTGTTATTGATGAAGGATATGATGTGCTCGGTCAGCCTATAATTCCAGTATCCGACAGCGTCTGGCACAATTACAGCACACCCCAGTACTCTTACAATCCCGCTCTCGCCTGGAGTATGATAAACAGCACACCGGGTTTCTACTGGCATCCAGCAGTTAAAGGAACAACTTATCCACAACCCGGTCAGTGGTATTACGGAACATCGCCTACCAAAGCCACGGCCGTTACTGCCAATATGCAGATAACAGTCGCGAGCGAAGATCCACTGGGTGTTGAGGGTGCACTTATCATAGCCAAGGAATGGAACGCTATAGGTGTGCCTACGACAATTACCCAAGAGGCCTTTACCACACTCGTTTCCAACCTCATAACCTACTCATACAGCTCCATAAATCTGGGTATAACTGGCATATTCGGCGATCCTACCGGCGATTTCTTCTCCTTCTACAATTCAACGGTCGGTCTGGGCACGGGTTTCTATCTTGGTCCGTTCTCCAGCTTGACCATAAACGGAAAGCTTCTCACTGGAAGTCAGGTTGACAGCCTGATGAACAATCTCACCAATGAGTTGAATGTTCAGACAAATTTCTCTCAAAGGTTGTCGATTGCGTATGAGATCCAGGGAATAGCCGCACAGGAGTCGACTATGATTAATCTGGGTTACCCGATCGATATCCTGCCATTCACAAACTCTACCTTTACCGGCGTAATCAAGGACTCGCTTCCGTACCTGGGCTTCATGTACTGGAATTTCCTGTCTCTGCACCTCAGGACAGCCGTTGTTAAAGTGACTCCGCCCAAGACCGTTCCAATACAGCTTCATGTGGGTGTTGTAACCCCCGGAACTGTTTACTTCAATGGACAAATTGCAAATGCCACGATACAGGTCAGAAACCAGTACGGGCAGCCGGTCTCTGGTGCTGAGGTCGACGTAGGTTACTCTCCCCAGGGAGCACTTGTGAACATTACTTCATACAAACTGATCACAAATTCGGCAGGCGAAGCTGTATGGCAGTTTAAAGTTCTAGACAACAATCCGTTGATATATACTTCCGATTATGTGTCGGAAATCAACATATCTGCCGCGGCTGTCATGCCGCCGAGTTACACCGGGACTTCAGTTCCAGGAATCGGCTGGACACACGTAGCGGTATCCAGTCAGCCTGTTGCCTACAAAGTTGTTTCATCGCCGACGCTGGTGAATGGAGCCGGATGGAAAAAGATCGAGGTAGAAGTTTACAATCCGATGACAGGAGCTCCGATTTCCGGTTACCAGTACACGATTCAATCGCTGAACGGTGCAGTCTACATGCTTAACACCAGCGCGAATCAGAGCATTTCCAACACTTCGTCATACAATCCGGTTTACGGCTTCGGATTTGACAGCGCACCAATAACCAATCCTCTGATCGTCAACTCAACCATTCCTGTGACCAGTTCGGCAGTTCCCGCTCCGACATCTATGGCCTTCGACCCGGCAAGCGGACTGCTGTTTGTCGCAAGCAACTCTACAGGAGAGGTTTATGCAATCAATCCATCCAATCCTTCTGGAATACCTCAGATGGTGGGCAGCATAACTGTCGGAAAGAATCCGGATGCGCTGCTGGCCAATGGACTTGGTCAGCTGTACGTGGCAAACAAGGGCTCTGATAATGTAACAGTGATAAACACCACAACACTGGCAACCATGATGAACATATCCGTCGGCCTTGCACCTTCTGCACTTGCAATGAATGCGACAGGCTTCGTCTTCGTAGCCAACTACGGGTCCGACAACGTTTCAGTCATCAACACAACTGGTGTGGTCAATGCGACATATAAAGTGGGCACAGACCCGTCTGCGTTAGCGTTCAATGCGACAGGCTTCCTGGTGGTTGCCAATGAACTCTCAAACAATCTCACTGTAATTAACACGACAAGCGCAAAAGCGGTCACACCTATAACGGCTGGAGTTAGCGGACCTGACGCTCTCGCTGTCAACGCTTCCGGAGATCTGATGGTTGCTAACAAGGGAACCGGCAACCTGTCAGTGTATTCGGCTGCAGGTAACACTCCTATCGGCAGCGTACACGTGGGCACCTCGCCAGATTCAATTCTACCCGTTTCCGCTAACTACACGCTTGTTGCCAACGCTCTTTCAAACAATGTCACTGTCGTAAACACTACAATGATGAAAACAGTGTTTTCAAACCTTACAGGCATCGATCCTGTTGCACTGGCAGAGAGCCCAGCGAACCAGGTCTATGTGGCTAACATGAAGTCATACAACCTCACGCAACTTTCGATTCTTCCGGTAACCGGGACAATGAATATCACTGAAGTGAACGTCAACACTGTTCAGGACTACGGCCTTACCTCAATCTCCGGAGTTACGCCCGGCAACGGAACGATATCCGTACTCCTGAGCGCTGCTCCAACTACTAATTTCAGCGTTGCAGGCAGTGTTTTCGAATCTTACGTATTCCTGGGCAACTATGCTGCCGGCGGTGCTGTCGGAGGCATAGCCCCATACGGCACCATAGGTGAGATGACCTCTGCGACAAACAACAACCCGATTTTCGGTCCTGAGGGCTTTGGCGTTCAGCAACCGGTAGAGCTTCCGATTCAGGTTGAACAAACTACAGTCGCGCCAAATGTTTCAATCACTATGACTGTTGTGAACTCCACCATCTCTCCAAACGGTCAGACCACTGTAACACTAACCGTAACAAACTCAACCACCGGTAAGCCTGTGGCCAATTACACTGTAGTCGCTGCCAGCCAAAACGCGCTCGGTGCGAATCGCGGATTGCTCCTCAACAGTTCCGGTGTTGAACTTCAGGCATTCAATCCCAATGTCTTCTTCGGAAGTACCTATCTGCCAGGCATCTCTGTTGTTACTAATGCAACCGGCAACGCAAATCTGACCTTTACACCACAGCTGTATCAGCCCGCATATGCGCCAAGCGGAACCTTTGTTGGCTACAACATTGCACCATACACTGATAACTATCTCATACCCTACGACGAATTCCAGCTTTCCGCTGTTGGTATGGGCGGCGAGGTTGCCTCTGCTCTCGTTTATTCCAACCAGAGCGTGAATAGCGTTGCACCTTCGCCTGTCGTTGCCGCTTATATCTCAGGTGAGAGCTCAATAAACGGCGTCACAGTCCTCCCAGCTAACGGCACCTATACCATGTATGTCAATTCCACGCTAAATTCTGCCGCTGGCCCATCTGCATCAGGCGTAACCGTCTCTGTCAGCGTGAGTCTGGGAAATGTGAGTGTTTCCAGCGGTACTACTGCAAGCAACGGGAGCTTTGTGCTGCTCTATAATGCACCGAATGTGTCTGTTTTGACCGCAGTAACAATCAGTGTAACCACAAGCTCTGGAACCACTACACAGACAGTATACCTCGTTCCGCACTATGTAATTACAACAACGGTCACATCACCGCCTGTGACAAAGACAAAAACAGTTGTGTCTGTTCCACTGTATGCGTTTGGCCTTATCGGCATATTTGTCATACTGACTGTCATCTTTGCAGTCCTCTATGTTTCATCAAGAGGTAAAAAAGGCGGCAGCACTGGTGGAGGAAACACAACCAATCCCTGAATAGGTGAAACTTCTTGGAATTCCGGAGACCATTCTGTCTCCGGAAATTAATTATTTTCTAATAGCAAGACGAAGTATACGTGCCATCGGCAGTTGAAGGGTCAAAAGCTCTTGTGCGGTGTAATCAATGAATGTCTATCTCATTGCGCGAAAAATCATTCAGGCCTTGGTCTTGATTGTGTCCACCGTTATTTTCATTTATGTGATTTACAGACTCATGCCAGGAAATCCTGCTCAGCTGTTTCTAATCGGAGCGAGGGGAAAGAACGTCTCGAAGACAACCCTCGCCGCGATTGAAAAGTCTCTGGGACTTGCCGGGGGAAAGTGGAATTTCGCAAATTTTGTAATATATCTCAAAGATATGTTCACATTTAATTTCGGTTTTGACTATTACAGGGGCACCACCGTCTGGGATATTATCGCTTCATCGATGCCATATACCCTACTCCTGCTGGGAACGGCTGCGGTGCTTTCATTCCTGTTTGGCCTACCGGTAGGTATCATCTCAACATGGAAGAGAGGGAAAAGGAGCGAAGCTCTGATAAACACATCGAGCCTGATACTCAACTCGATTCCATTTTTCATCCTCGGCATTCTGCTCTATGTTTATTTTGTTGCGTATTATCACCTCTTTCCGGTGACCTCGGGTTTCAGTCCGTCTTATTTTCATCAATTCACGTTTGCTTCATTCGAGTACATTCTTTACAAAATGTCGTTGCCTCTCATCAGTCTGGTGGTAGTCGAGCTTGCGGCACACGTGCTGACAATGCGTGCCGCGATGGTTTCGGTGCTTGGCGAAGATTACATTGCCACTGCCAGGGCTAAAGGCGTACCGGAGAGAACAATAATGTTCCACCACGCAGCAAGGAATGCAATGATACCTGTTTCCACCAGAATGGCCCTTGAATTCGCCTTGCTGACGAGTGGTGCAGTCATCGTGGAAATAATTTTTTCCTGGCCCGGGATCGGCCACAAGCTTTATGAAGCGACGTTAACTGAAGACTATCCGCTCAGCGAAGGCGCCTTGTTTGTCATATCCATTATTGTAATCATAGCATATTCCATAATTGATTTCATTCACGCCTGGCTTGACCCCCGAATTAGCCTCTGAGGTGTTCCGGTTGGCAGACGCTGTAAGTCCAAGGGAAAAGAGTTTCAGACGAGAGCGTGCACATTTTCAATATCTGAGGTTCAAGAAGCAGTGGAAAGTTTACTACAGGTCGACTTACGGGAAGGTCGGCTTTTACATGCTGGTATTTTTTGTGGGGATGACGATTCTATCGCCTGTGCTTATATTCCACAATCCTCTCTCCTTCTATGCTCCCACCGAAGACACTTATTCCGCACAGCTGGAGCTGTCTGCACATTTGCCGGCGAGTTTTGCCGCCAATAGTACTATATATCCGCCGACTGCCTCCGCACTGGGAGCAGCGGGAAGTTATCTCGTTTACCACTACGCTCAACAGCGAGGCGTTCTATCTCGCTAAATACGTCGGCTCAGGCTTCGACCAGCATGAGCTCGAAAACTGGCTTCTGGATG
>JAHEAA010000017.1 GCA_019721035.1 Candidatus Sysuiplasma acidicola | reverse complement strand
TTCGTCCTCTCAATGAAAATTTCCATGAAATCTCTGGTACGACTGCTCCAGTTTTCCTTTCAATGCGGCTATAGATTGTCTCGCTTCCGTTTAAATTCAAGCCTGCCAATGGTGCCTTCAGCGAGAATTCAGCTATTGGCGGCCGCTCTTACCCGCTTTCGTTTGAGTTTACAATCCATTTTTGGCTCATCCCACAGAAGTTTGCGAAGATTGATCTTGAATGCACTCCATTGCACGTCTCCCGCCTGACAGACATAGAAGATGGTGCAAGTCGATAATACTTCGTGACCGCAGTTAACCGGTACTTTCACCATGTTCGTCGTCAGATTCCAGTGCTTCCTTGGCTATGAATGCAAGCAATATTGCAGTCGCGATATAGACAATCCAGTAGATATTCAAAAGCATCTGAAGCGCCAAGCCGACCAAGAGAACCACCGACATTGCAAAGCATGCAGCCGATTCAACAGCATCTATCTTCAGCGGCATGCAATTGGTTGCTTTGCCGATTCTCTTTTTTTCAAGCCAGAAAAAAGGCATTACTGCGACTGCAACGAAAGCCACTATCAACCCGGGCAGCGAAGTTTCGGGCTTCAGACCTGTCAGGTAGGAATAAACGGCTCCTCCTCCAATGATGGGGATCAGCAGAAAAAGGAGGAGCCTGCTGAAATGAGACGTCTTCAGTCCCACGTCATCTACTCCTGAACCATCCTTCTTGAGATGGAGTAGAACAATCATTCCTGAAACAAGCTCAACTATGCTGTCGCTCCCGAAGGCAAGGAGTGCAAAATTGAATGCTGCGAAACCTGCAAACAACGCCACAGTCATCTCGACAGTCATCCAGGCATTGCTGAGGTACTGTAATCTGATCCCTCTGTGAATGGTCGACTGTCTCCACTCCTTGTGGGTAGTGTCACAGCAACAATCCACGCAATTTCGGCAGCCTGTAGGGGCCAAACAGTTTGCACACGAAGTTTCTACGCAGCCGCATCCTATTCCCTCGTGAAGCCCGCCTTTTTTCAATTCCAGAGCATTAAATATAGATCCATCCACCGTTTGTTTGAAAAGAGATATTCTTGTTATATTAGGTTTTTTAAACAGCACCTGCCGATTGGTCCTGGATCTAGCGGTTCAGGAAACCCTTGTAAAGGCCATGATTTCCGGTCAGAAGGCGAAGTATCAATCAGAAAATGACTTATCGGGCACATCCTGTTGCAGAATCCTGTGAATTGCGGCTTTATCTGTCTATTGGTCTGAGAAATCAGATGGTGGACTCGGTCATTCATTTCGGCCGGTTGCATTTTTCCCGGTGGGGAGGATACACGTTCCAGAGATTGGCTTTACTACAACTTCACACCGGACTTTTGTTGAACACTCGCCAGGGCAGCGGCCATAATTTCATTTTTAATTTTATTGCTGGTCAAATCCACTTTTCAGGATTTATCGAATTCACCGCTCTTTTGTGTCCGGATAATAATCGCGATAGCATCCTGTGCAGCTTTCATTGCGTTCAGCATTAATGAAGTTCAAAGGAATCGAATTGTGTTTTTCCGATCGGAATGACTTTACACTTTACAGATGTCTCAAATATATCACAATGTGTCATTATGTGAAATGGAGCATGTCCAGGTACGACGGCGACAGCATCTTAAGACGGTTGACCCATAACCCGCACGTTGACGCAATCCAGATCGGAGAGTGACGGGCGCCTGAACACCATCCTTGTCAGGAACATCAACATAGTTTATCCTGAAAACGAAGGAGAGGATATTGTACTGCGGACCTCGTGCGTGTTCATAAAGGACGGGCGAATTGCAGCGGTCGATGAGGCAATATCTGATACGAAAGCGGACATCGTCATTGACGGCACTGGCAAATGGCTGGTACCCGGCTACATAGACACGCATGTCCATTTCTTCCAATCCGCGAATCCTTACACGAGACCAGATGTGATAGATCTGACGAAGCTCGTGCCTTATGAGCATGAAAATGCCAGAAACCGTGCAAGGCTCCACGCGACTCTGCACACATGGCTTGCATGCGGCGTAACCGGCGTCATGGATATGGGTGGTCCATTTTGGAATTTCAAAGTGAGGGACGAAGCGGATAAACTGGAAGATGCTCCGCAAGTTCTGGTTACGGGTCCCCTTTTCTCGATGATAGCCGATGCGCCATTGGAACTGGATGATCCTCCGATCATTAAGGTATCGACCGTGGACGAAGTGAGGACTCTCGCCGAAAGACAACTGGTGCATAAGCCCAACTGGCTGAAAGTGTGGTTCATCCACATGCCCCAGGACGATCTCGCCGGGCAGGAGGAAGTAGTGAAGGAGGTGGGCAGACTCGCACATGAAGCAGGACTGCCGATGGCTGTTCACGCTACCGAGTTGGAGACGGCCAAGGCCGCCCTGAGGAGCGGCGCGGACATTCTGGTGCACTCAGTGAGCGACAAGCCAGTGGACGACGAGTTCTTGCGCCTCGCCGCTGAGCGGCGTGTAATCTACTCACCCACGCTTTACGTGCCGAGAGGCTACGCCGAGGTGCTCTCCCGCAACTGGAAACCCACACGTGAGGAAGAGCGATTCGGCGATCCCGAGATACTTGCCCATATGCAGGATGTGGAGAGACTGTCGGAGTCAGATATTCCGGAGAGAATCTTGCCTGTGTTCAGGTCGAAAGGTGAAGCATCGCCGCCTGCAATGCTTGCCAGGTGGCAAACCGCCGAGCAGAACCTGATGCGTGTATGGAATAGTGGTATAACAGTGGCCTTGGCTACTGATGCAGGTAACATTGGCACGTTGCATGGTCCTTCCATATTTCGCGAGATGGCTCTCATGGCGCATGCTGGTTTGAGTCCTGCTCAGATACTGAGGTGTGTTACGACAAACGGAGCGAAAGCAATGGGACTGGAAGGGGAAGTCGGCCGGATAGCCGTCGGTTATCGGGCTGATATGGTTATTCTTAACTCCAATCCGCTGGAGACGATCGAAAACGCGAGTGACATCGCGCACGTGATCAGGAATGGGCGGATTTTTTCCGCAGAAGAACTGATATCCAACAGGTGAGATTTCAATTTATCAGTATAACTGGCGCAATCCATCACTTCGGGGAAAACGCTCGCGCTGCATGAGTAGACACGCCTGCTACTCTTTTCCGATGTGGCAGTACCGGGTAGCTGATGCCACCGCACCGGAGAAGCGTACGATCGGAAGAGAGCCGTCCCTGAGGTAAAACGCGAAATGAAGAGGTTTAAAAATTTTCGTCACTAATCGGCATCTGCTTCCAGAGCCATCTTATCCACGGTTCTGTCAAGTTGCTTGTACCTGTCTTCCTTGACGAAGACCAGCAGTACCATGCCTATGATGAACGCGACCGAGGCATAGGCCAGAGACTCGCCGAGTCCCACCGCTGTTATAAGCGCTGCTATCACGAATACCAGCCCTGCTCCCGCATATCTGCCGAGCGCGGTTATCACGGCAAAACCGCCTGCTCTTGCCTCGGTTGGATATATTTCCGGCACCCAGAGTGAGAATACAGAGAAGTCGGCCCCTCCTATGCCCAGGAAGACCGCCAGCATCAGGAACAGGTACAGGTTATTTGATGTGAATGCAATCCCGAACGCCGTAACAAGTCCGATAATCATGAATGCCATGAATATTCCAAGCGTTGCTTTCCTGCCCATCCTCCGGACCATGTACGGCATGACAAGACAGAATATCAGTGTCATTCCGGATATAATCGTTCCTCCGAGAACTACATACCATGTGGCTACCGTAGTCGGGGTAAATGTAGCGTGAACGAGATCTGTTATCGCAGTAGGTGCAAAGAGGGTGCCGCCGTAGAGTCCTGTTATCACCGGCACCATGACGAGAACTAACAGGACCGTCGTCTTCCAGTACTGCTTCGAAAATAGTGTCTTGAATGACGTTGACATGTTCATTTTTGAACCGAACTTGGTCTTCTTGTTCTGCCAGACTTCCGGCTCTTTAGCCGCCAGCCTGATATATGCGAGTATAACGGCCGGAATTATGCCGATGTAGAAGATTGCCCTCCATCCGCTTGCTCCTTTGAATACATAGAGGAGAAGCAGCGGCGTGGTAATGGCTGCCAGAATAAAGCCAGCGTACCAGGCGCTGTGGAATCGCCCGGCCCACACATGTCTGCTCTTTTCAGGGAATACTTCCGAAACACCTGTTCCACCAATGAACCATTCGGCGCCGAGGCCAAATCCAGCGATGAATCTGGCTATTCCAAATTCGGTGATATTATATGAGAATCCTGAGAAAAACGTTCCAACCGCATACAGCAGGATTGCGATGCCAAGCGTTTTCATTCTGCCTATTTTGTCAGCCAGCGGACCAAAGGTGAATGCAGTTCCCCATCCCACCAGAAATATTGCAAAAAAGATGAGTCCGTAGTGAGCGGTAATAGCCGGGCTCAGGTGCGTAATTCCGCTATGCGGCAAAAGATATGCCAGCGACGAAAATAGCACAAACGCATAGATCGTGGTGTCATAACCATCAAGCAGCCATCCAAAATAACTCGCCCAAAAAACATGTTTCGCGGACGCATCCATTCTGTCTCCGGATGAATAACCCCCCGTCATGCCTGACTGATATAAATGATCAGTCTATAAAGTTTATCTCTAACCGTTGCGATTTTCGCATCAGAGAAATGCGGTGAAAATGGCAGCGTCCTGTGCTGCGTTGAACAGGCTGTACGCACGCCTTCAAATCATGGAATCACTGCGCTCTAACGACTCTGGAAAACCTCTTATCAGGCTTCGTTATCCCAACAGCATGGCTGCCATCGTGTCTGCGGGTTTCAGCAGGTTTGGCAAGAGAAAAGAGGGCATCATGGATCTGGCTGCGGAATCTGCGCTGCCTGTTTCGAGGAAATACAGGGACAGCATCGACTTCGTGCTCGTCTCAAACTGCTATTCTGGAGAGTTCAACGACATGTCCGGGCTGAACAACCTCGTCACAACTTTTCTCTCTCTGGATGCAGTGCCTTCAATCAGGATAGACAACACGAGCGGCAGCGGCGGCGCTGGGCTGTTGTCGGCTGTGTCGCTCATTGAATCGAACATGGCCAAAGCCGTCCTCGTCATCGGCGTCGAGAAGATGTCAGGGAAACCGACAAAGGATGTAACGAAGATCATTTCATCGCTGCTGGGTGAGAGGGAGAAGGCAGCTGGTCCGTCACTCCCGTCGCTTGCGGGCCTTCTCACAAAACTCTACATGAGTGAATTCGGTGCAACCAGGGAGTCGATAGCACAGGTCGCAGTCAAGAATCATATAAACGGTGCAATGAACCCGAATGCACACATACAGAAGGTGCTGACGCTCGAGCAGGTGCTGCAGTCAGCCGTCATCATAGATCCGCTGAGGCTGTTTGAGATCAGCCCGATAAGCGACGGTTCAACTTCGCTTCTCGTTGTGCCTGACGATCAGGCGGAGAGCTATACAGAAAAACCGGTCTATGTGAAGGGCATAGGAATGTCTTCTGAGTGCGCACATCTCACAGACAGGAAGACATTCACAGACATACCGTCTGTCAGGAGGGCTGGTGAAATAGCGAAGCGGCAATCGGGCGTGGAGCGCCCCGACTTCGCAGAGTTGCACGACATGGCCACCATACTCGAGATAGTGCAGACGGAATCTCTTGGCTTTTTCGGAAGGGGAGAGGGATGGAAGGCTGTTGCCGAAGGAGCCACTGAAATAGGTGGGGAGCTGCCCGTAAATACGAGCGGCGGTCTGAACTCGAAGGGGCATCCGATAGGCGCAACAGGCGTCGCACAGGCGGCGGAAGTCTTTCTCCAGCTCAGGAACGAGGCAGGGCAGCGCCAGGTGAAGAATCCGGAGAACGGCATGGCGATGAACATGGCAGGATTCGGCAATTCGGCAACGGCGGCAATCATGGGGGTCAGCAAATGAAAGTGTTCAGGTGTGAAACGTGCGCAAATGAGATGTTTGAACGTAGGGCTGTGTGTCCCGGATGCCTTGGAGAGAAATTCACCGAGACAGAGGCAGGCGAGCCTGAACCACTCGTCTCCTCTAAACTCACTGTGACACCCGCCGGTTTCGAAGACTCCTACGAACTCATAATCGCCAGGCTGGGAAAGACAAAAGCAATCTACAGGAAAGTGTGAGTCCCGCTGCGCTGACCCCCGCCCGATTGTTCCCTGCCAACTATTTATGGCAGCCGGCGTATTCGCAGTCATGCGTTCGGTGATAGTAAGCGGCGTGGGTGACGGGATCGGTGCAGCAGTTGTCAGGGAACTGCACAGAACGGGCCACAAAGTGGTTGTTGTTTCACGAGGAAAAACCGGTGCGGAACTCGCATCGGAACTGTCTGTCGCGCATATACGTTGCGACCTTACAGATGAGTCGCAGGTCTCACATATGGTGGAGGAAGCCGCGGGTCTCCTCGGGAGCGTTGACTCGCTCGTTCATACTGCTGGCGGGTATTTCAAGAAGGAGACAATTGAAAATGTCGACAGCGCTTTTTTCACCGGCGCGCTGCTCAACAATGCACTGACCTTCTATAATACAGTCAGGTCGACCGTTGGTTACCTCAGGCGAAGCGGGCACGGTTCCATAGTCGCAGTTTCTGCCGCGCCAAACGTGTATCTGAACGGCAACGTGGCGTATGCGGCAGGAAAGGGCAGCGTGCATTTCATGGTGAAACAGCTTGCTGCCGAACTCCTGCAGGACAACATAACTGTCAACGGCGTCTCCCCTGGATTCTTCAACAGAGGCGACGGCAGCTTCCCGGACAAGGGTACCAGACTCTTGCATAAGGGACGGCTTCCCACCGAGAACATAGCAAAAACAGTATCGTACCTGTTGGATAATCCACTTATCACAGGCCAGCTGATAGAAGTGGACGGCGGACATTCCACAAGCATACAGTCAGGTCTGTGAATTTCACATATGGGAAGCATCGCTCTCACTCCCGGGCAGCCACATCCTTACAGCACCTCGTCAATCCTGCATAGGTTTTTCAGTAGTGTTGATGCGAAAAGCGTTGAGGCAGAAGAAGAGTTATGCAGGGGGCAGAACAGTGACTGCGCCGGTCAGTCCGCGTTCCTGATGGTGCCCAGATGCGACAGCAGTCCCCACGCGCACGGAATGTCCGAAAATTTGTCGATTACCTCAGCGCATTATCGTGGTGCAGATGGTCGGTTGTTGCAGGCTGTGCGACTCAGCGGGAGAAAACCGCCTTTTCTCTGAGCAATTCGTTGATTTCCTCCTCGGTGAAACGCAGCTGTCTCAGCGTCTGAATCGTATGTTCGCCGAGCAGCGGCGGAGCAAGCCTCACTGTGCCCGGTGTCTCGCTGAGCGCAAAGGGCGAGCCGATGCTTTTCATGCCACCGTATACCGGATGACTGACATCGCCTATCATCTTCCTTGCTTTTACCTGCGGATCGGAGACGATATCGCTCATGCTGTTTATGGGAGCGGCCGGAATGCCGGCTCTCTCAAGCCTGCTCAACGCCTCCGAAGTTTTCATGTCTGCGAATGCAGGCTCAAGCTTCGAGTTGAGGAGCTTCCTGTTCCTCACACGTTGCGGATTCGTAAGCAGTTGAGGGTCATTGAGCAGCTCTTTCATGTCCATTGCCACGCAGAACTCCTTCCAAAGCTTCTCGCTGCCCACGGCGACCGAAATAAATCCGTCCGATGTGGCATATACCTGATACGGCGCTATGCTCGCATGCGCTGAGCCAAGGCGCGCGGGGTTCCTGCCCGTTGCAAAGTAGCTGGTTGCCTGATGGGTGAGCGTCAGCATGTTCGCATCCAGCATTGACATGTCGATGTACTGCCCCCTGCCCGTTTCAGATCTCCTGAACAACGCGGAAAGTATCGCCACCGATGCAAAGAGGCCAGCCGTTATGTCACTGATTGGAACGCCAAACTTGACAGGCGGTCTTCCTTCTTCGCCTGTAAGGCTCATGAGGCCTGACACGGCCAGCACTGTAAGGTCGAACCCCGGTTTCTCCCTGTAGGGTCCTGTTTGCCCGAAACCAGATATGCTGCAGTAAATCAGGCGGCTGTTGTACGCAGAGAGTGTGCCATAGTCGATGCCAAGTTTTTTTGCTATGCCGGGTCTGAAGTTCTCCACGACTATGTCCGATTGCAGTGCAAGCCTCTTCACTATCTCCGTGCATTTCTCCTTCGTCAGATCCAGCGCAACGCTGAGCTTGTTTCTGTTCGCGCTCATGAAGTACGTAGACATTCCATTTAATTCCGGAGGTGCCCACGCTCTCGTATCATCGCCCTTCTCCGGCTCAACTTTGGTGACTTCAGCTCCGAGATCTCCGAGCAGCATTGTGCAGAAAGGACCGGACATTGCCCTGGTGAAATCAAGCACTCTGATGCCTTCCAGTGGGCCGGGTTTTGTTTCCACTGAGGTGGAGGACATAGTGTGAGGCAATTTGTATTCCCTCATAACACTTTCCGGCTCACACAGGCATAACGTCTATCCCGGGCGTGGACGGTCAACTTGTCCTGAAAGAAAAATAGAAACTATTTAGCCGCGGACAGTCATTCCTATGCGACGTTCTTTGGCCAATTCAGGTTTCTATAAGCAGAATAAGCAAGTAATCGACTGGCTGCTCGAGAAGAATCAGCCTTCCGTGCGCTACCACACTCTACGTGACATTCTGGACCGCACAGAGAATGACGCAGAAGTGAAAGGTGCATATTCGCAGATATCCAGGAAAGGCTGGGCAAGAGACGTTCTTGAATTACAGAAACCGGGCGGATACTGGGAACAGAGCGAACCTGGGGACGCAACGCCGGAAAACCTGCTACAGTGGCTCGATTTCATGTACAGGCCAAAATACGTGGCCACCAACTGGCGGGCCATCGTGCTTTCGGATCTCGGACTTACCCGCAAAGACCGGCGAATTGGAAAGACAGCCGATCTTTTCTTCAGATACAGGCTCATGCTTGGATCCATGATCAACTGGTTCAACGATGAGGTCTGTATTGTTGGAAACACCGCCCGCATGCTTGCTCGATTCGGCTACGCCGAAGATCACAGAGTCAGAAAACTGTATGACAGATTGCTCGAAGACCAGAAGGAGGATGGAGGCTGGCACTGTTTTCCCAGTGACAATGGAACACTCGACGGCTGGGAGGCGCTGGCGGCATTCGCTGCACTGCCAAAATCAAAGCGGACCGCTGCCATCGAGCGCTCTATCGCGAGAGGGGCTGAATTCTATCTCGAGAGGAAGCTCTTCGAGGAAGGGAAGAGGAGATATGAGCCATGGTTCAGGTTCCACTATCCGGTCCACTACTACTACGACATACTTACCGGGCTGGACCTGATGACCGGATTTGGCTATGCGGACGACAGGCGTTTACTGCCTGCGCTGAAGATACTGAAGGAGAAACGCCAGAGCGACGGAACATGGCTCCTGGATAAGGTTCATCCGGATATTGCACCGGGTGCCGGGTACGATATCGACATGAGAAATTTCAAGCCTTTTGCATTGGAAGAGGAAGGGAAGCCCAGCAAATGGATCACACTCAAAGCGCTTCGGGTCCTCAAGCGAGTCGAGGAAGCTGGATAGGCACGCGGTTCGATATTGTCGTTATAGTTCATCGAAGATGCCAGTTAGATTCACAATAACATTCATTACGGCGTTCATGTCCCCTGTATATCAGTGACCTTTTGGCAGTTCCTCCGCACACGAACATTGGTGATGCTGAGGATCGCTGATATTAAAAGGGTCAACAGTCTGACTCCCGTGCTGAAGGCAGACATATGAAATTTGCAACGAGGGCTATTCACGCGGGCGAGGAACCGGACACACTGAACGGCTACGGCGACGTCGTTTCGGCAGTACACCTGTCATCTACGTTTGCGAGGTCTGAGGTATCAGAACCGACAAAAGGGTTCGATTATTCAAGAACGGCCAATCCCACAAGGAGTGCACTGGAGTCGAAACTCGCGTCGCTTGAAGACGCGAAATACGGTCTTGCTTTTTCCTCGGGACTCGCTGCAGAGACAACGCTTCTTCTTTCGCTGCTGGAAAACGGGGATCATGTCGTTGCAGGCGAAGACCTGTACGGCGGCACAAGAAGACTGCTGACAAGTGTAATGGCCAGATTCGGGATCAGAACGACTTTCACCGATGTCACTGATGCCGACAATGTGCGGAAATGCATTACAGACAGAACGAAGATTGTCTGGCTCGAGAGTCCTTCAAATCCCCTTCTCAGGATCTGTGATATACGGGCGATTTCAGAGATTGCTTCAGATGCGGGTGCAGCAACGGTTGTTGACAACACGTTCATGAGCCCGTACCTGCAGCATCCGCTGGCACTCGGAGCGACAATAGCTCTCCACAGCACAACAAAATATGTTGCCGGGCACAGCGACGTGGTCGGCGGCGCGATCATGCTTTCCGACATAGAGCTTTACCCGCTGCTTAAATACAATCAGAATGCAGCTGGGGGCGTGCCTTCTCCATTCGACTGCTTCCTCATAATGAGGGGTGCAAAGACACTGGAACTCAGGATGGGACGCCACTGCAGGAATGCAATGGAAATTGCCAGCTTCCTTGAGGGAAGGAAGGAAGTGAAGCGCGTATACTACCCCGGCCTCAGCAGTCATCCGCAGCATGAGCTTGCCGGAAGACAGGCTGCGGGCTTCGGTGGAATGGTCTCATTCGAACTGAATGGCGGCGGAGAAGCAACAAGACGCATGCTGAAGGAGCTGAAACTGTTCGCAGTCGCCGAAAGCCTGGGCGGAGTGGAGTCACTGATTGAGGTTCCTTCACTGATGACGCATGCTTCCGTCCCCGAGTCAGAACGGGATAGGATTGGCATCGATGAAGGTCTCATCAGAGTATCGGTCGGTATCGAGGATGCATCGGACCTGATAGATGATCTCACGGGTGCACTGGACAGCCTCAGGAAGCAGTAATGCGGGCCAGACACACGCACCACCCGGTGCCCTGCTGATATACCTTACGCACATCTGCGTGAATGGAGTTTCATGGGCCGCCGCTGAGCTTTCCCTGTGTAATGCCCTGATGGGTCTGCCCCGGCCCCCTGGTAAGGACGTGCTCCGGGGTCCTGACCGGGTCACAGGCACGCGTTATTATCCCCGATTCACAGTTCAGGTTCCTCGAGCATCATGCCTGGCTCCTTCAGCATTGTCAGTATTTCGGTTATTGCCCGTTCCATCTGCGGATCCCTTCCCTCTGCGTAATCCTGAGGAGCGATCTCCACTTCAATTGTCGGATCAGTCCCGTAATTTTCGACGTTCCAGCCCACATCCTTGAACCAGAACGCATACTGCGGTTGAGTCACACGTGTACCGTCAACGAGCCTTATTCTCGGATTAATGCCTATGACTCCGCCCCATGTCCTCGTGCCGATGAGCGGACCGAGGTTCAGCAGCTTGAATCCGTGGCTGAATATGTCTCCGTCGGAACCGGCGAGCTCGTTGGTTATCGCAACCAGCGGACCCTTCACTGAATCAGGCGGATAAGGATAGGCCTTCCCGCGCCTCGGCCTGTCATAGCCTATGCGCTTCCTGGCCAGTTTTTCCAGCAGCAGGGCGGACACATGCCCACCCGAGTTGTACCGCAGATCCACGATCATGCCGTCCCTTTCAGTTTCCAGCCGGTAAATCCTGTGGAATTCGGCAAAACCGTTCGGGCCCATGTCCGGTATATGGAGGTAGCCTATTCTTCCGCCGGTCCTGTCGTGAACATATTTCCTGTTTCGTTCAACCCATGCCCTGTATATGAGCCGCTTCTCGTTTTTCAGTGTGCGTATGGTGCATTCCTTCCTCGAACGACCGCGTTCAAGGACTATGTTGACGAGATCGCCGGATCTGTTTTCCAGTAGCCGCTGGGGTGAATTCTCCTCCGAGAGCGTAACGCCGTTTATGGAAAGGAGCCTGTCTCCCTTCATCGCATTGACTCCTGGTGAGAGAAGCGGTGACTTCTCGCCGTCATTCGCCGGGTCGCCAATAAAGAAGTCGCTTATGTAATACGCGCCCTTCCTGACTTCGAATTCTGCGCCCAGCCCGCCAATCTGGTATGGTCTCGACCGGTCATAATCGCCTCCTATCTCATATGAGTGAGAAGTACCCAGCTCGCCCTGCATCTCTCTTATGAGATCAGACAGTTCATACCTGGTGCTCACTCTGGGCAGAAGTTTGCTGTATTTCCGGTAAACGGCATTCCAGTCCCTTCCCAGCATGTCCTCTCTCCAGTAATTCTCACGCATAAGCCGCCAAGTCTCTCTGAGCATCTGCTTCCATTCTTCCGGCGGACTGACTGTCGCCTTAATCCTGCCAAGGTCTATGTAACCGCTCTTCTTTCCCGGTTTCTTCTCAGCACCGCCTTCAACCTTTTTGCCAGATTCAACAACCCTTATCTCTTTGTCATAGAAGAGGAGGAGCTGCGATGCGTCCGCCGAGAGGCTGAAATCGCTGATGCCGGACGCATATTCCTCCGTCTCCATCCTTTCGAAATCGTATGACATCAGTGTTCCTCTTCTCCTCTCTGCCGAATAGAGATAGTACTTCTTCGACCCCTCCACAGGGAATGACAGGAAGAGCGCCTTTCCGTGTATGCCCATTATTCTGGAGAAGTCTGCGTCCTCCACCGGAAACGGTTCGATCCTGTTTTCTATGCCGCCGAAATCAACTCCCTTGTCCGCTGAGCCTTTTTTCTCCCCGCTCGGAGGAGACTTGATGAAAGGCGACGGAAGATCCTTCCTGAGTGTAACGGCAAAGGGCCTCGCAGTCTTCGGGAATCCGAGGTCGAACAGGATTTTGTCGTAAACGGGATCGAGCTCTCTGTCAGAGAGGAAGAAGAGGTATCTCCCGTCCGGATCGAATGCGGGTGAAAAATCATTCGCATTGGGTGCCGTAACGTTCACCTTCTTCCCGTCGGCAACCTTTGCAAGTCTGATGGTGTTTACGTTCATGGCTTCAGGAAAACTGTAGGCAATATGCTCCCCGTCAGATGAAAATGCAAATTCATCTATGATGCCGTACTCACTCCTGTCGATGGTCTTTACAGTGCCCTTCGCTGTATCCAGCACATGCAGTTCAAACCTGTTTGTCGAGAATGCCAGCCTGTCTCTGCCACTGGCTGTCTCGAGTTTCATAACAGAACCTTTGACTGCTATCTTGCGGAGGCTCGCTCCGTCGCGATCGAATACCTCTATCTTCTCCTCGCCGCCCTCATCGCTCACTGCCGCGATTTTTCCTGAATGCAGGAAGGCACAGAGGCGGTACCGGACTCCATCCCTCACCCCTATCTGCGTCACCGCGCCCTCCCAGTTGTCCATTACGAACGGCTTTCCCCTCGCAACCAGAAGAACACTGTGCCCGTTTCTGTCAAGCGAGCACTCTTCCAGGAACTCTCCGGTGTCGATGAATCTCTCTTTTGTCTGAAGACGCGTTATCGGCGTCTCTATCTCGAGTTTTACAGAATGCTGTTGTTCGACATCGAAAAGGTAGATGTCGCCGCCGCTCTGGTACACGATACGTCTGCCGTCGCTCCTGGCGTTTCGAGCAAAGAATTCCGAATGCTCGGTATGGCGTTTAATGTCCTCTCCCTTGTGATCGACAGAGTAGAGGTTGCCTGTCCCTTCATGATCTGATATGAAATAGAGTCTGTCACCGACCCACATCGGTGAAGTCAGGTTTCCGTCCAGTTCGAGAAATTTGCTGAATGTACCGTTGCCCGCTTTGTCCTTCCAGAATTTTCCTCTAGCACCACCCTTGTATCGTTTCCACTGCGGAAGGTCCACAGAATTACGCGCGAGCACGACACCATGCTTCCCGTACTCTATTGCAGTCGCGGGCCCGAGCTTCAGTTGCCTGTGTGTTTTCGAATCTGTTCCGAATTCGTGCAATTCTCTCCATCCGGTGAACGGCTTACCGGCATCTGTGCTCACTATCAGTTTCCCTTCAGGCGACCATCCTGCAATGGTTGTCACCGGAGAACCAAAATATGTGACTCTTCTGACTTCACCACCGGTGGAAGGTATCAGGTAAATTTCCGCCGAAGTCGTGGATTGGCTTCCGGCACTTCTGAAAGCAATCCATTTGCCGTCAGGAGAGAATCTTGGAGTTGTGATAATGCCCATGCCGCCAGCAATTTTTTTGACCTCATGGTCCGCTGTGCTGAACTCCCACAGGTCGTCATCGTTTACAAATATTACACGCTCTCCTTTTATGTCGGGAAAAAGATAGTAACCGTTCATGGAGGGGCTAATTCAATGACCGTTCTTAAGGTTAATCCCCGGAAGCATCTGATTTGTCCGTCCCCTGCAAATTCCCGGGCCGCTCTTTTTCCATTGGTCTGCCGGATATCATCTTTATCATATGTGATTCGAGTCCGCCTTCTCCGTCCCTGTATGTGGACATCTGAGCGAACATCTCATCAGCAAAATGGCACAGGCTCCTGTGTCCCTCCTCCACTTTTTCGAATTGTGGTGCTTCCGTGAAGCAACGCTCTCTGGAGAACGGGCATCTGGGTGAAAAACCGCATCCGTTCTCCCCCGGATTTGCTGCCTGTTCGAAGATTCTTTCGCCTAGAACCTGGAAGAGATTGCCCTTTATTCCAATGCTCGAGACGAGAAGCGCCATTGTGTATGGATGGGATGGTCTTGCTATGATGTCTTCCGTCCTGCCTTCTTCGACGATTTTTCCTCTGTACATAACTGCAATGCGGTCGCTCACATATCTGGCGGAGCCGATGTCGTGTGTTATGTACAGTATGGAAACACGATCTTCGTTTTTCAGTTTTCTCAGAAGGTTGAGGATACCGGCCCTCAGTGAAACATCCAGCATCGAAATCGGCTCGTCTGTGATGAGTACTTTCGGGTGAAGAACGAGTGCCCTGGCAATTGAAACGCGCTGCCTCTGTCCCCCACTCAGCTGATGCGGATATTTGCCAATATAGTCTCCAGGAGGTGTAAGTCCGGCCTTCAACAGCGCTTCCTGCACCAGTGCGATCATCTCTTTTCTTTCTCTGGTCACCGAATTCACAGAAAGCGGTTCAGACACTATTTCGAACACTGAGTGACGTGGATTGAGGCTCTGATATGGATCCTGGAATACAACCTGCACTTCCTTTCTGAATGGCCTGACGGACTTCCTGTCGGTTGCGTCGACCGGACTCCCCATTACTGCCACTTCTCCGCTGCTTCCGGGTTCAAGCATGGAAAGAATGCGGCTGAGCGTACTTTTCCCGCTTCCTGTTTCACCCACGATTGCCAGCGATTCACCGGATTTAAGAATCACATCGATATTGTCAACTGCAGTTACAGTTGCATCTTTTCCCCTGCCAGATTCCCTGATTCCCGTTTTTTTAAGATATGACCGGGTCAGCCCTTTCGCCTCGATAACCGTCTCCCCTGACTGCCCTTCAACGATTCTTTCCGCTCCAAGTTCAGTTTTGCCGGCAGACGGATTTGTTTTCCCCTGACTGCCTGAAGAGAATGGCAGCACAGGGCAGGAGACAAAGTGTCCTGCGGAAATTTCGACAGGCTTCATCGCCTCATCCGTCCTGCATATTTCAGTGCCATAGTCGCACCGCTCGTAAAACGGGCAGCCCTGAAACGACTGTTCAAGGCTGGGCGGATAGCCTCTTATCGGCCTGATGTACCGCAACTGCCTGTCTATGGCAGGTATGGAGTCTACGAGCAGTCTGGTGTAAGGATGCTGTGCAACTTCAAAACTGCTCGCGCGAAACGTCTCGACAGCTCTTCCTGCATACATCACCATGATCCTTTCAGAGAGGTTGGAAATGAGCGATATGTCGTGGGAGATGTTGATCAGTGCTATTTCGTGCTCCCGCTGAAGCTTTCTTATTTCCTCGATAATCCTGTACTGAGTAATGACATCCAGTGAAGTCGTTGGTTCATCCGCAATTACAAGCAGCGGATTGAGTGAAATTGCCATTGCGATTATCACCCGCTGCTTCATTCCGCCGCTGAGCTGATGCGGAAATACGTCGGCAACCCATTTTTCCAGCCCGACTGATTTCAGTAAATCCAGTGTCTTTACTCTGGCATCTTTCCTTTCCATCCCCAGCTTGTAAACAAAGATATCGTCCACCTGTTCGCCGATTTTGAACAGAGGATTCAGGGAATCCAGTGCTCCCTGAAATATCATTGAGATTCCGGACCATCTTACGGCGGAAAGTTTTTTCTCGTTCTCAACGCCCTTTCTGCTTTTCCGCAGGGAAAAAGAAGCGCCACTCTCAGTATCGGCTATGACTTTTCCCTCAAAGTATATCCTGCCAGAGGTCACGTTGGAATTCGGCGGCAGCAGGTGCGTGATTGCAAGCGCGAGCGTGGACTTGCCGCATCCGCTCTCTCCGACTATGCCCAGGGACTCTCCTTTCTTCAGGCCGAACGTCACATCGGAGACTGCAGAAATTCGCCTCCTGCCGAGCGTGTACTCGATGCTTAATCCGTCTACATACAGGACGTATTCGGCGCCAGCGTTATCCAGCTTTTCACCTCCTCAACGTGACGTCTGAGACTTCACGGATTGTGTCGCCCAGCAGATTGAAGGCAACTACTATTGCCACAATGAAAAGTCCGGGGAAAACAGTCAACCACCACTGACCGGATACAACATACTGCAGGCCGGACGATATCATGGCTCCCCACTCCGGCGTCGGAGGCGGTATTCCCACTCCGAGAAAGCTGAGGCTGGCGGCAATCAGTATGGAATTACCAAGGCCAAGTGAATAGAATACTAGCGTAGGTGAAATCACATTGGGCACAATGTGCCTGTACATGATGTGCCAGCGTGACGCACCTACGGAGGCGGCAGCCAGCACGTAAAGTTCTTCCTTTGTGGAAAGAACCGAGCTCCTTGCAATACGGGCGAAACCGGGTATGGTCACAACCACTATTGCTATGATTATCGTGTTGAATCCCGGCCCGATCGATATGGCAATTGCTATCGCAAAGAGTATGGATGGAAATGAAAGCAGTATGTCCATGAATCTCATCATGACGCTGTCTGTGATTTTTCCAAGAAAACCGGACACAACACCGATCGTGACGCCGAGCAGGTAGCTGAGTGTTGTGGACAGAAGCGCTATCGCCATATCGAGCCTTGCGGCATATAGAATGCGGGAAAAAACATCCCTTCCGTATTCGTCTGTTCCCATAATGTGTGTACTGGAGGGCGGCGAAAGTCTCAGTGCAAGGTTGAGCGCGTCAGGATTGAATGGAGTAAAATATGGGCCGAACAGGGCCAGAAAGACAAAGAAGCCGATTATGCTGAGTGCGGTGATCGCGCTCCTGTTCCTGATTAGAAGTCTGAGCGTCTGTGACAAACTCGACTCAATGCCCGGCACAGCTGTAGTATCAATTGATGAAAACATGATTCACAACTTTACCCTTGGATCTACCAGTGCGTACAGGACATCTGCGAGGAAATTAAACAGGACGAACAGCACTCCAGACACAAGCACGACACCCATCACGCTTGGATAATCAAGATTGTCTATGGATGTAACCGCATAAAGTCCTAGGCCGGGCCATGAGAAGACAGTTTCCGTGAGCACAACGCCGCTCATCAGCGCGCCAGCGTACAGCGCCGCAATCGTTATGGCAGGAAGCAGTGCGTTCCTCAGAGCGTACTTGTTGATGATGACGTTTCGCGGCAAACCTATCGCGAAGACTGTTCTCATGTAATCTTTGTTCACCACATCAAGCATGCTCGATCTGATCACACGTGACATCGTGGCTATTCCTGCCAGAGAAAGACCGATTGCCGGAAGTGCAATATGCCAGAGTGCATTTCCTAAATCCGCAGCATTTCCCGTGATCAGAGAATCGAATATCATCATGCCGGTGATATTCGGCGGCGGACTCAGCGTATTGCTAAGTTCCCCATACGGAGCAGGTGCTATTCCAAGATATACATAGAAGACAATTATCATCACAAGCTCTATCCAGAAGACCGGCATCGATATGCCCAGCAGCGTAAACACCCTTGCCGCATGATCGGCCGGCTTGTTTGCCCTCAGCGCTGCATAGACTCCGAGAATTATCGCAATTGGAATGGAAATAGCCAGCGCCGCAATGGCAAGTTCCATGCTCGCCGGAAGTCTTGTTGCAATCTCGTAGCTCACGTACTGCTGCTGCACGTACGAAAATCCAAGATTGCCGTGAATCAGCTGGTTTAAGTAAATCAGAAACTGCATGTAAAGAGGTTTGTTGAGCCCCATCTGCGCTTCGAGCAATTTCAATTCTGTTCCATTCACTTCGGGCCCGATGACAACCAGTGCCGGATTGCCGGGCACCACATGCGAGAGGATAAAAGTGATCAATACCAACCCGAAAAGAGTCGGTATGATCGAAAGTGCCCTGAAGATGAGGTATACCCCTCTCCTGCTCATGCGATTAACCCATGCTCACCTGGCTGAAGAATATGTCGAATGTCGGATATACGTACAGGTTGTGAACGTTGGATGTCATGGGGATGACATTCTCAAGGTTGAACAGCGGAACTTCCACGGCGTTGGCGGCAATTATGTTCTGTGCTTCAACATACATGGAATCCCTCTGCGTCGCGTTGAGCGTCTCTCCTGCCTTCGTAAGCAGATAGCTGACTGTGCTGTTGTTGAAGAAGTTGTAGTTGCCGTATATTCCAATGTTTCCGCTGTTGAAAAGCGGATACATGCCGTCGTCAGGCGTAGCTAGCAGATTCACCCAGCCGTCGAAGAACATCGGAAAGTGCCCGTAACCGTTTTCCGTGAAGAATGTATTTGATGTCAATGGTACCAGGTTCAGTGTTATGTTGATGCTCTTGAGTTCCTGCTGCAGTATTGTGGCTATTGCGCTGCCAACCGGGTCTCCCGATATGTAGTAGAAGGATGTTGAGAAGCCGTTCCTGTATGCAGTGGGTGCCTGCGACAGGTACTTTTTGGCGATTGTCACGTTGAAAGTGTAATTCTGGAATGCGGGAGTGTACGACTCTATCGTAGGTGCTATAACGCTCTTCAGCACTATTCCGTACCCGAACGTCGAGTACTGAGTTATCTCGCTCGTGTTGACTGCATACAGAACTGCCTTCCTGACGGAGAGGTTATTGAACGGTGTCACGTTCTCATCCAGTCCGATGTAATACTCTGAAGAAGTGGGACCGGATTTTACCTTTATGCCAGTAGTTCCCTTCAGTGTAGCCATCTGATCGAGCGGTATGTTCAGTGCGACATTTACCGAACCTTTCTGTAGCAGCGTCTGCTGCGTGGCCGGGCTCGGAACAACCTCGTAAACGATCCTGGTTATGTTGACTTTTCCTCCCCAGTAATTGGGATTGGCAGTCAAAACGATCTCGGAAGTGCCGTAAGAAGTCAATTCATACGGGCCGGTCCCCATCGCATGGTCTGTCATGTAAGCGTTAACCTTACCCGCCTGCACACCGCCGTTTGCGTTTACATAACTCGGATCTACTATCGAGGTAACCCACAGCTGAAACAGGTTGAGGAACCATGGGTATGGCCTTGACGGCACCAGTAGAATCTTGTACGGGCCCAGTACATGTATTCCGCTTTCATTCAGGAACTTGAATACATGGAAGTCGGCTCCCTGCTTCATTGTGATCACCCTGTCAAGCGAGAACTGTACCGCGGTTGAATTGAATTTGTCGCCATTGGAAAATGTGACGTTCTGTCTCAGATTGAACAGAACCGAACCATTGGCATTCAAAGTCCAGCTCGTGGCAAGTTCCGGCACAGGATTCAGCGACCCAACGGTTGTACCATTGTACGTCGTGGTTCCATAACCGATCAATGTATTGTATATCTGATCGGTGAAGAGAACGGAACCCGAATCAAACGCGACGGCCGGATCCAGGGAGGCTGGAACTACCGAGCTCGCCACAACTATAGTCTTTGGTGTCGCGGCAGGTGTCGTCTTCTTGAGGACGATGGTAGCTACACCTGCCCCGATCACCAGCAAAACAACAATGCCCACAATCAGGTAGAGCGAACGTTTGCCCATGAGTCGGTCATTTAGGCATCGCTATTAATAGATAACCCGTACTCGTACAAGACCGACAAAAGACTGACGCGTGAGCTAATCCACAACTGGTGCTACCTGCCATATCATCACCTGTGACCTGCACGGTTTCGTTCATTGCGGCGTCACCGTTTTTTATTTCAATTTCCTTCTTTGTCGTTCTCCTTAAAGTGAAGGCCGCATTCTCTGTTACTATCTTCCCACCACCACCTTCCACTTCGTGAATCCTCTCCATTCAACACCGCTCTTGTGCACGGTTGGCACCCTATACTGGGGTAGCCGGAATCATGGAGCTTGTTGTATGGCACTTTATTAGTGTGTATGTATTCCCACACATTTCCATCGCTCCAGTCCGCAAGTGGGGATATTTTCATCATGGCAGTTTGTTGATCGAAGTGCACTTTTGGCACAACAGATCGTGTTTTTGATTGAACCCTTCTCAGGCCCGTGATCCACGCGTCCTTTCCTTTGAGTGCCCTGCTCAGCGGTTTTACCTTTCTCACCTCGCAGCACAACTTCCTTTTTTCCACTGAATGGTAGAAAAGATTCATTCCATTCTCTGTTACCATTTCCTCGACATCACCTGCATCAGGAAAGTACACACTTACGCGCACCTTGTATCTCTCGTGGACAGTGTGCATAAGTTCGTATGTTTCACTGTGAAGGCGTCCGGTGTCCAGCGTAAAGACACTGGCGCTTTTTCCCGTTCCGGTGTAAATTCTGTCAAGCATGTCAAGTATGACCATGTCTTCCGGTCCGAAGCTGCATGCGAACCCGCACTTTTCACCGTAATCCGATACGGACCCGGAAATCAAATCGAATGCATTGCTATCTTCCATTATCTCATGCCGCTCTTGCATTTCAGTCATCGAACCGGAAAGTGAGGTCGTGTTCATAATGACACTTTTATGGGTAAATTCGCAAATGTATATGTGCTATAGTTCGTATATCTGACCTAAGTAATATGATAAATATTCGTATTTATCCTTTTGACGGTGTTTGAAAATGGCGCTTTTTCTGGATAACCTGACTTCCGGCAGGGAGGGAAAACCCAGAGACAAAGGCAAGACTATGGTCCTCGACAGGATAGCATACGGCACTTCTGAGGTCGTGGAGATGCTTTCTGATTACATAGACACAGTGAAAATCGGATGGGGCATTCCGATGCTTCTGGACGTTGATGCACTGAGAGTCCGTATTTCGTTTTACAAACAACACCACATTCATGTCTCGAACGGTGGTACAATGCTCGAACTGTCCGTTTCGAAAGGCAGGTACATTCAGACTCTTTCATCTTTCAAAGACGCAGGTTTCGACACTATTGAATTGAGTGAAGGTATTATCGATATGCCGGCGAACATAAAGTCTGGTATAGCGGAGTTCGCACACTCGAATGGGCTCAGGCTGAATGTGGAAATCGGTAAGAAGGATCCAAGGAATCAGCTCAGTCTTGATGAAACGATCCAGGGTGTTGAAAGGGCTTTCGATCTCGAGCCGGATGTGGTGATAATAGAAGGCAGGGAAACAGGCAGGGGCGTTGAGATATATGATGAGGCAGGCACGATAAAGTGGGACTGGGTAGATCGCCTTCTCGAAGTCTCCCGTCCGTCTATGCTGATGTTTGAAGCACCCATTGAGCGGCAGCAGACAGAACTCATATTACACATTGGCTCGTACGTCAATCTCGGCAACGTGTCGTTTGCAAGCGTGGCTGCGCTCGAGACTCAGAGGCAGGGATTGCGAGGCGACACATTTGGTGTCGTAGCTCCTGCGCCCGAGGTTAACGGAGGCCCTGCGTCAAGATTTGTTTATTATGTGCTTAGCACGCACGGTTCAATGGATCAGTCAAAAATAGTCAGATCCACCGGTCTCACAAGGAGGACCGTACAGAAGGCACTCAACACACTTCTCGGTTCGGGTCTCGTCAGAGAGGCCAGGGACCAGCACGATATGCGTAAAAGGATATACTCGGCTATTCACCGCTCGCTGTCAATGAAGCGGGAAAACGACTGATGTAATTTCCGGACGCCCAAACACGCAGCAGCGGCAATCAGTCATCAAATCCGGTCTGCTCTTTGCTGCCCGGTCTTCGGGCGTCTTTCAAATATGCCCCTTTGCTATTCGCTCTGCAGTAAGGCTTACAAGGTGCTGCTGCCCGTCAGGTCACAGTGAATTTGCAGGTGCATGCGGATATGGATTTGAAAACTGTTCACAGAATAATCTTCGGCAATGCTGCGACGGAGCTTCCTGCATTCCGGGGCGATCCAGTTGATCTTGTCGTAACCTCTCCTCCGTATCCTATGATATCAATCTGGGACAGATTATTCGGCAGCAGCGATGAGCGAATCGCCGACGCGCTGCTTGACGCAAATGGCGAAAAGGCGTTCGAACTGATGCATCAGCAGCTGGACGAAGTCTGGAAAAAACTCTATGAGGTGCTGAATCCCGGCGGCATTGCGTGCATAAACATCGGTGATGCTACGAGGTCAATTGGCGGCAGATTCCGTGTGTTTCCAAATCACGCGAGGATTTTGAATTCGTGCACTGCCGCCGGGTTCGATGTTCTGCCTGAGATACTGTGGAGGAAACAGTCCAACAAGCCAAATAAGTTCATCGGTTCAGGCATGCTTCCTGCAGGTGCATATCCGACACAGGAGCACGAATATATTGTAATACTCAGGAAGGGTACAAAGCGTGTTTTTTCAGACAGTTCCGTGCTGAAGCGTAGATATCAGAGCGCATATTTCTGGGAGGAGCGTAACGAATGGTTTTCCGACGTCTGGGAAAACATCAAAGGGACGAGACAGACATCCCGGCCGAACGGCAGCAGGACGGCTGCGTTCCCGCTAGATTTGTGCTACAGGCTGATTTGTATGTTTTCAATCATCGGCGATACCGTGATAGATCCGTTTGCCGGAACAGGAACAACGATCCTGGCATCGATTGCGGCAGGACGCAACAGCGTTGGAATCGAAATCGACAGCTCCCTTGGCGAAGAGATAGAGTCGAAATTGAAGGATGCTGTTTCACTCGCAGGAGATTTGAGCGGAAGAAGGATCGCCAGTCACAGGAAATTCATATCCGACAGGCTGGCACGCGCTCCGACATCAAAGATGGAGCACATCAACAGGCACTATGGATTTCCGGTCGTAACGTCGCAGGAAACGGAGCTAAGGCTGCCTGAGCTTTTGGAAGCACGTCTTGATCAGGACTTCACAGTTCACGCCACCTATCGATGAACGCCGAAGATGGACTGCCCGTTCAAACACGGGCGCCGTCTGCATTCATTTCGCTCAACACGTTCAATAAGGTGCAGCCGATTCCCTGAGTAAATCGGTGAATGCGCGGAAGGCGGGCATTTTGAGATACCTCAATGTGATTCATGGAAGTAAGCGCGATCTGGCAATCCGGACTGACGGCGGCATAATCACTCTCGGGATGCTGCGCGGACTCACAGGCAGCAGGTATGCGAATGCCAGATCCACAGACGACGTGATAAGGCGGCCGAAGGTTGCGGAAAAAATAGTGTCTGATTTCGTGCAGCACCGGAACAGGCTGGAGAAGGAGTCGCTTCAGGAATCTGAAGTGAAATTCCTGCCATGCGTCATCAAGCCCGGAAAGATCGTCTGTGTCGGTCTCAATTACAGGAAACATGCACAGGAGATCGGAGTGCCTTTGCCGCAGTTTCCTGTCATCTTCAGCAAGTTTTCAGAGTCTGTGGCGGCCCATCTCCAGAGTATTCCAATAGCCGCAGAAGGATGGAATGTCGATTATGAGGCCGAACTTGGCCTGGTTATAGGCTGCGGTGCGCGCAGGATTGCTGCCGGAGATGCGCTGAATGCTGTGTTCGGTTACTTCGCGGCTAACGACGTTTCGGCAAGAGAGCCTCAGATGATAACTAGCCAGTGGCTGCTGGGAAAGACGTCCGTGAATTTTGCGCCAATCGGACCGTATATTGTGACGCCGGACGAGACCGGAAGACCGGATCGGTTGAGGATCAGGTGCTCGGTGAACGGCGAGGTCAGGCAGGATTCCAGTACCTCCGACATGATATTCGGCTGCGATTACATCATATCGTATGTGTCGCAGTACTTCCCGCTTTACCCCGGCGACATAATTCTGACGGGGACACCCGAAGGAGTGATACTCGGAAGCAGAGGAAGAAGGAAATGGATCTCTCCAGGAGATACGGTGGAAGTGGAGATTGAAAGATTAGGCACGCTCAGAAACACATTCATAGATGAAGTGGAAGAGAGCGCCTTGCCTGCGCCGCTCTGAGCCTGTAGCGGACGGCTGAGGAAACCGGTCGAATGAATATTATGAACCGGTTTCGGGCACAGCAGCAGTCATGACAGGCCCGTTAGTACTTTAACTAAACTTTGATGGACAGTAGTGTTCAAACGCTGACGTTATTCTCCACACCTCTCTCAGCCCACTTCCTGGATCGCTGAATTTGAATCGTAACATGCGGAGTGTAAGATCTTTAATGGAATGAAGTGAATACTTGACAAGACGGATGTGCTGTATGATACGCACAGGCTGCATGGGGTGGTCATACGCTGACTGGGTTGGACCTTTTTATCCGCAGCGCTCTTCACAGAGCGATTTCCTGTCGCTTTACAGTCTTGTATTCGATACAGTGGAAGTTGACTCCTCCTTTTACAGGATGCCGTCCCATGAGATGGTTGACCAATGGAAAAGCAGAACGCCGGATGACTTCCTGTTTACGCTCAAACTTCCAGGCATTTTCACTCATGATCGCAGACTGCTTGTCCAGCAGTCTGCAGTGGAAGAGTTTGAGAACGTAGCCAAAGCTTTCGGATCAAAGCTGGCATGCGTCCTTATCATGCTTCCCCCTTCGAGCAGGTTTGAACTCTTGTTTGACCAGCTCAGGGATATGTTAGATCTTCTTGGCACCCGGATAAGATATGCTGTAGAATTTAGGCATCAATCGTGGTTCAGGCAGGAGGTCTTCAAGTTCCTCTCTGACCGAAACATCTGTTTTGTCTGGTCAATCAACCAGTACGCTGAATCTCCCGCAGAGCTTACAAGCGATTTGATCTATCTCAGATTCATAGGGGATCGGAAAATAACAAGGTTCGACAGGACACAGAGAGACAGAACTGCAACAATCCGTGAATGGCAGTACAGACTACATTCAAGCATCGAGGAAAATAAGGTAAGGGA
The DNA here is from genome assembly GCA_019721035.1 of Candidatus Sysuiplasma acidicola. NCBI lineage: Archaea > Methanobacteriati > Thermoplasmatota > Thermoplasmata > Candidatus Sysuiplasmatales > Candidatus Sysuiplasmataceae > Candidatus Sysuiplasma > Candidatus Sysuiplasma acidicola. Next base: position 23,044 of record JAHEAA010000017.1, on the reverse strand, counting down.
TGCCTATGTCTTTTCAAACAACCACTTCGCGGGATTCGCCCCGGAGACGATAAACACATTCAGACGTTTTGCAGGCATGGGCGAAAAGGACTGGCGGAGGATCATGGCTGAACGAAAAGCGGGCAGTCAGGGAAAGGGGAGACAGACCGGTCTTGACTGGTAGGTGCCCGCAGACGGCAGGGAGTCGACGCACCCAACTTTCACTGGCTGCATTATAATCTCCCGGATTTGGAATCGAATCCTCATGAATATCGTGTATGGAAAAAGCGCGATGGCGGTATCCCGGGAAATGCTCAAACCGTCTCAGAAGATCGCGTGGAGAGAGCAGGAGTCTTGCAAAAAGGGGACTTCTGCCATAAGTTTTATAGTATTCTCAGGCGGTTGAAGGCAGGAGAGAAGTTGAGGAGGCATTATTGCATTGATGCAGATGAAGACACTGACAAAGTTTTTTCCCGGAGCGAAAGCTGCAGCAGTCGATGCGCTAAATCTGGAAGTCAACGACGGTGAAATAGTGGGTTTTGCCGGACTGAACGGTGCCGGCAAGACAACGACCATCAGAATTTGCGCAGGCATAATCTTCCCCACAAGCGGCACAGCGGAGATAGACGGTCATAATATCGTAAGTGAGAAGAGAAAGGCGTCCTGCAACATAGGCTGGGTTCCTGAATTTCCAAACTTTGAGCCAAATGCCAAGCCGGTCAGTCTTTTGAATTATTACGGCAGATTCTACGACATTAATAAGAAGGATCTGGAAGACAGAATAGAGACGCTGCTCAAAGCAACCGGCCTTTCAGAGCACACTGAAAAGAGGCTCAAGAACTACTCCCAGGGCATGAAGAAAAGATTTTCTCTTGCATCTGCTCTGCTGTCGGATCCGCGCAACATGCTGCTAGATGAAACACTGAACGGCCTGGACCCTGAAGGAGTACGATATGTGAAAAGCCTTATCATGTCGATGAAGAAGGAAGGGAGGGCGATTTTTCTTTCCTCCCACATCCTTTCCGAACTGGAGAATGTGGCCGACCGTATTGCTATAATAAAATCCGGGAAGGTCGTGAGTATCGTGAGTCGGAACGAACTTTCTCATCTGGGCAGCAGACAGACTATAAGGCTGTCCGTCGTCAACCCCGACAGCAAACTCATCACGCTGCTGCAGTCTTATGGTGAAGTCTCCAGCGAAGGTAACGACTTTTCAGTGACAAACGTCAGGGTTGACGCTGAGAAGGCGCATCTTGTAAACAACGAGCTTGCAAGGGCCGGTTATGTTGTCAGCCGTTTCACTGTCGCAGGAGAAAATTTTGAGGATTACTTCTTCAGGCTGGTGGGGCAGTAGATGAACAACTATCTCAATGATTTCCTCAAGATTATGCGCAGCAGGGCCGGCATAATTTCCGTCATTGTAATCATACTGTTCAGTCTCGTGATTGGATATGCTTCCGAAAGTTCGTTCATCTCGAGCAACCCTGCTTCCACCCTGTCAATCGCCCCGGGATATTATTCAAACAGTACTGAAATTCATTTTGCAATGCAGGTCTACAACGGTTACGGTCAGGGAGTGCCTGGCAAGGTTGTCAATTACAGTTTGATTGTCAATACGAACGCCGGGACTGTCAACAGGTATTACAATGTTGTTTCGGGCCATGATGGTTTCGCCAACCTGACGTTCATGAGCTTTCCGGGCGAGATTATGAGCACACTCGGAAACAAGAGCCAGCCGCCTGCCATCCTTGCTTCTGCTGCACTACCTGGCCAGCCCTACTCATCCGGAATGCCCTTACCAGTATTTTTCAATTGGACGGGAACAACTTACTGGCTCAGTGTCGTCAGGAATCCCTCTCATCCGCTGCAGGGCATGATACACGTGACCTTTATCGGCCCTCCTGCGAACTTTACCAATTCGGTCGGCATTTATTACAGCAACAATACGAAGGTGTATTACAACAACCTGTCTTCAACTACCGGTTACCATCTTGTGGCGAATATAAGTGACTTCAGCGCGATAAATCTGCCGCTCACATTGAAAGGAAACAGTTCTCAGACCTATATCTTTGCGGCATTCAGCAGCAATGGCGAACTCGCCGGTGAGACTTCCGGATCGATAAGTTTCGTCCCTCCCTCAAGCCAGATCCTGACAGTTTTCTTTTCCAGCAGTTCCGTATTGATGTCTGAATTTGTGCCGTTGCTCGCCGTCTTTGCAGGCTATTTCTTCTTCGGAAGGGAAAGAGTCTCCGGTATAATCGAGTCCGTTTTGGTGAGACCGGTTACCAGAGGCAGTGTGATTGTGTCCAGATACGTGGCATCGGTTGTGCTTTTTGCCATTGCCTCCGCAGCGGGACTGTTGGTCGTCTACTTCTTTGTCGGTCTCTATACAAGTTACTACATTCCGTCAGTTTACCTGGGTTATGCTTTCTGGGCGCTGCTGGTAATGTGCGGCGGTTTCATAGGACTCGTATTTCTCGCATCCATCTTCATGAAATCGGCCGGTTCAATGCTCGGCCTGAGTATTGGCATCTATATCGCGTTGTCTTTCCTCTGGAGTTTCATCTCGCTTATCGTCAGCGTGCTGTTGGGGAGATCCTTCGGCAGCGCGGCCTTCATTCGCACCTATGTTGCAATGCTCTATCTCAGCCCTTCGGGATATTTGACGCTGGTATCGATGATTGCAACAAACAACTTCCTGTTCGGGCAGGTCTCCAACCTCTCCTCCCTTGGTCTGAGCGAAGCAGGCGTCATCGCAGGCGGTATTCTGTGGCTGACGGTCCCGTTCATACTCGCAGCGATTCTATTTGTCAGGCGGGACTGATGGTGCCTGGGGGCTGCCCCTGACGAAAACCGGAAGTGCGGTTGAATCCGGTTTTCGGTTTGTAGTAGGAAGAAGCCTGAAATGTCACTCTGTCACCGCGCAGGATCTGTGCCGGACGGCAGGGAAAAGCGGTTGAACAGCATCTTGAAACCGGTTTCGGACACAGCATCTGTTACTGCAGGATGGCTCACCAGCCCTCAAACAATTATGTACAGCAGAACGGCAAAGAATGCAAGGAGGAGATATAGCATGTACCTGCTCAGATCGCTGTTCATGAACCAGAGCGAGAAACGTCTTGACGCCAGTTCAAAATGTTTTGCCAGCACTATGAGCCATATCCAGAAGACGTCATATGATGATGTGAAATCCTCCCTGCTCGAACCGTTGCCTGCCGGGTAGACGCGCTTCATTGTCAGGCGCAGAGTATTCGCGTAGGCAAACGAATTCGGCTCCTCAATCTTTGCGACACCGTTGTTCCAGACTGCAACATGTCTTGCGCTGCTGTGCCGCAGTGACAGGAAAATGAGGGCGAATATTGAAAGAAGGAGCAGTCCGACGAAGGCGGGAGAAACAAAGCCGAAAGGACCATTCAGCCCCGGAGATGCAATAAGAAGGCCGTCCGGGATGGCAAGGAGACCGGTAATTATCGGGCCTGTGCTCAACCCGGTAAAATCTGCCGTCACGCTTCCGGCAGCTGTTATCAGCAGGGTGCCCCCTATGCCAAGCATCAGCGCAACGAAGCCAGATGCGAGGATCGAGGGCCGCATGAGCACCGGACCCGCGGGACCGTTCTTTCTGAGCCGGCCTCCGAAACCAAAGTATTTTGTCATTGCCACCAGCGTTATGCCGGCGCCGAGGGACGCCATCAGGCCGGTAAAGGTGGAGAGAACTGAAATGCCCGGAGAATTGAACGTCACCATCACGAAGAGCGTCTCCAGCAGCATCCATTCACCGAGTCCTCCGCCAAAAGGGAGAAGACCGGACAGTGACAGGGCATTCAGCAGACCACCGGTTGAAAACACTGAAGAGGAGGAGCCAGTGACTCTCGTCAGGTCCAGCGTTCCCGATGTTTTTTCTATATAGCCCGCGTACAGGAAAAGCCCTGTTTTTGCAACAGTGTGCGTGAACACATAGACCATGGCACCTGCGAGAGCAAACGTTGCGAGCGGCAAATCACCGTAGTTCAAGCTCGTGATCGACGCACCTGCGAGAATAAGCATTGCGCCGCTGTTCTCTATCGTGCTGTATGCCGGAAGCATTTTCGTGTGCTCGGATGAGGCGGCATAAATGGCAGCAAACAGGAGCGAAAACGCACCTATGGCCATGAGCAGCCCGCCGATGAGAATCGACGGATGGGCGAAACTGATTATTCTGAGAATGGAATAGAGCGACGCCATGGTCATTGTGGCGCTGAAGAGAACAGAACCGTTGACCGGTGCGCCGCCATGCGCAATCGGCAGCCATTCGGTCATCTGGAACGGCGTGATTCCAAGCTTTACCACAAAACCAATCAGACCGACAAGCAATGCGATCTGGCTGTAATCCGACTTCACAAAGTACGAAATGCCGGTAGACGCGTAGAAGGAAGCGAACATAAGCAGTATGAGCAGCGTGCTCATCTCTCCGAACACAAGGAAAACATACGGAGGAACCCTGTCAGTATTCCTCTTGTAACTGATGAGGAAATAACCAGAGATTGACATGCCCTCCCACGCGAACAGGAAGGGGAGATAGCTGCGCGAGAATATCAGTAGAACTATAGAAAGTATGGCCGCGTGATAGGATGCAGTAACCACCCTGCTGTAATCATCGTAGCTTATCGAATACAGGGATGTCAATATCCATGAAACGGAGCCGACCAGCAGGAAGTACCATGAAAGGCTGTCGACGCCGAAAACTGAGCTCCCCAGCGCGACAGTCTCAGTAATGTGTGACTGCGTCAATGAGATGATTGCCAGCACTATTGTGACACCCGCCGCAACCATGCCTGCGGCGTATGAGATCTTCTTTGATACCGCCGAGATCAGGAGCGGTATCGTGTAAAGCAGGGCTATTATCAGTATGATCATTTAGTGCTCCCCTTCGACTTTATCAGCGCATCGAGTATGGTGAAAGGACTTGGAGGGCATCCGGGAACGATCACATCGGCCTGCAGCACTTCCCCGATGCCCTTCCCGAGTATTCCGCCAGATATCGCGCACGCACCTATTGCAAAGACGAGCTTCGGATGGGGCATCGCGTCATATGCGAGCCTGAGTGCCCCCTTCATTTCATCAGAGAGGACACCGACGACGAGTAATGCATCCGCATGCCGCGGCGTGCCCGTGAAAAATATTCCCAGTCTCTGCATATCGTGCATCGGGTTTGAAAGTGCCTTCACTTCCAGATTGCACGCGCCGCAGGAGCCCGTGTCTATCATGAAAAGGTTGAAGGATCTCCTGAAACGCGGTTCGGATATTCTCGATGTGGATGTGCTGACAGACCCTTCCGGACCGAAAGCATCGCTGCACCTGCCGCATGAGATGCACTTCTCCATCGCCACGCTGTCCCCCGATATCGCATCCACAGGGCATGTGACCGTTCCCTCCCTGATCCTCACCGGCCGTGTAGACCAGGGGGAAACAGACTCGGGTTCTGAGGCTGGGAATTTCGATGCCATATTCCCCTTTAGCAGACCTCTGAAAAACCAGTTGTTCACTGATAACCCCCCATTTCAGATATCCAGAAGCCGAAGCTCTCCCATGCAAAGGTGAAATCGGTCAGTATGCCTGTCACCGCTCCCTGCATGAATGCAGGCATGTTGGCGGTCGATGCAGAGCGGATGTCGAAACCGGTGACAAGATTATTCTTCATGTCAAGGAACATCACCATGTCGCCGCCCGGGGTTTCAACACGTTTCACCGCTCTTCCATCAAATCCGTTTACCGTTCGCGTCTTTTTGCCGACACGCCTGACTTTCTTGCATATTTCGCCGATCATTGAACGGGAGCTGTCTATCTCGTATCGGCGCACCAGTGCTCTGGAAAGAACGTCACCGGTATCGTCGGAGGATATTTCGAAGCCGAAGTCGCTGTACGGCAGATAGCCAGAAGTCCTCGTGTCGAATTTGAAGTCGGCGGCCCTGGCAACGGGGCCTACCGTCCACGGTTTCTTCGCATAGCAGGTGGTCTGTATTCTGTCCAGGAACATTCTGGACGACGTGAGTGCATCCCAGATGGATGCCAGCTCGCCGATAACACGATCCAGCTCCGCGCTCAGTCCGTCTGTCGCCACCGCCCTTTCCAGGCCGCCGATGCCGTTGACGCCGTAAAAGAACCTGTGCCCGAAATGTTTGGAAATTATTCTTCTTACCCTCTCTTCGAGTGCAAACAGCTGATACGTAGCAACGTTTTGGGAGGCTCCCTCGGAAAGCTTTCCGATGACTTGAATGTGGTTGGCCATCCTTTCAAGCTCGGACATGATCATCCTCACGAGCTGAACATCGTAGTCCACATCGACTCCCGAAATATCCTCCGCCGCAAGACAGAACGCCGTTCCGTAGCCTGCCGCATATGCTCCGTTTATCCTCTCCGTCTTGAGCAGTGCGTCGTCCGGTGCGGAGCCTTTCATCCGGACGTGCCTGTTCTTGAATTGTGTTTCCGGCACTATGCCCGTAATTCTTTCGCCGTCAGTGTAGACATTCAGTTTAACACTTTCAAGTATTCCACCGGATGCTGGTCCAAGATTGAAGTTGAACAGCTTGCCGTCCGACGGTGACTTTTCAAATTCACCCGTAATCGACGGATAGTTTTCATAGTCTTTCAGTTCCGCTGTGTCGCAACGGACAAGCGCAGTCGACGAACGGCCCTTCACGCAGTAAAGCACGTTGTCTATTCTGAACACTGCAGACAGCTGGTTGTCCTTATCCAATCACATAACCCCCGGTGATGAAGAAAAAGACGGTGACCATGGCCGACAACAGGGCTGCAATGATGGCAACTGCCCTCTGCGACCGTCCCGCATCACTTCTCCGCTCTTCGGAGCCGGAGAATACCATGCCTGCGATCTTGAAGTTGACGCTCGCAAATGCAATGATTATTGAAATGACAATGATGATTGCAATGAACCAGTACCCTGCCATGAAGAGTGCCAGTATTATGAGAAATTCGCCTATGAAAGTGCCGAAGGGAGGCGAGCCTGTGACGCTCAGTGAGGAGAGCATCAGGGAAGCGGTCGTATATGGCATGTTTTCCTTCAGGTTGTGAATATCCGGCATGTATCTCGTCTGGTAGCTCTCGAGTATGTTGCCGGACGAGTAGAATGCCCCTGCCTTTCCGAATGCATGCGAAACAAGGAGGATTACAGCGCCAGCGAAACCAGCGCCACCGATGATGAATCCGATGACCATTATGCCCATGTTCTCCATCGTGGAGTAGGCAAACATCCTTTTCAGATCGCGCTGCGAAGCCAGTATGAACGCAGCGATTACAACCGTTGCAACGCCGAAGAAGATGAAGAGATATTCCATTTTCGGGTCGAATGTGACCTGATACACCCGGTAAAGGGCATAAACCGCGACAGGCAGCAGGACGCCGGAAAACATGGCGCTCACTTCGGACGGCGCTCTGCTGTGGGCGTCGGGCAACCATGTATGCATTGGCACGAGCCCGATCTTTGTGCCGTATCCTACAAGCGCCGTCGCGGCCGCTATTTCCAGCGTTACCGAAGCCGTGTGCCTGACCGATATGAGCCGTGAAATCGTCAGTGTGCCGAAATTGAAGTAAATCATGATGACCGAAATGAGGCCTATCGTAAGGCCGGCCGAAACTATGATGACATATCTCCAGGCTGCCTCAACGTCGAGCGGCTGCATTTCTATGACAAGGAGCAATGCACTGGATACGGTCGTGGCTTCCACTCCGATCCACAGAAGACCGAAGTCGTTCACCATAAGTGAGAAGAACATGCTGGCCGCAAACAGGTCCATGAGCGACATATGCAGTCTGAGATTCTTGGAACCGCCCATTCTGCTGTGATACCCTAGACCGAACACCGTGGAGAGCAGGTAAATGATCGACACGGTCAGCAGTATGACTCTTGTGAGACTGTCCACGAGGAAGAACGACGATTCGGAAATGGAAAACAGATTGAGCAGGACTGCGATTGCCACAGTCATCGATGCCGCAATAACGTGCATGGGCCTGAAATGTTTCAGGAAATAGCTGAGCGAAAATGCGATTGGAATCACGAGCAGAATGACAGGGAGAAGATCAATCATCCCATCAGCTCCTGAACGGGCACATGTTCTATTTTTTCATGTATGAGCACGGCGCCGGCCACAACCAGCGCCAGCACGTCGAGCAGTATGTTTATTTCAATGACAAGCGGAAGTGAGATTATGCTCAGGCTCATCAGAACAATGCCGTTCTCCTCCTCCACGAAACCGATGAAGTGGGCAAAGCTGTTACGTCTTGTCAGTATCAGCAGCATTCCCTGAGTGATGAGTGAGATGGCTATTGCCCCGTCCGGATGGCCCACCGCCGGATAAAATACCAGTCTGTACACAATGAATGATGCTATGAAGACTATGACGCTGTACAACAGCGCCACGCCGGTGCCTGTCGAGTACTCCCTGATGAACTTGTGATTTCTCGGCAGCCTTCTCCCCAGGACGTACGTCAGCAGGAAACCCCTCAACAGCACTATGAGTGCGGCAAGGAGCAGCAGAAGAAGATTCGAAGTGGCAATACCCAGATATGTTGCAATGCCTGCCAGCAGAATCGATTGTATGATCAGCGTATCGATCATCGGCCTCACATACGAGCGGATTTGCACTGCAAGCGCTGAAATGAGCATCAGTATGCCGATGAAATTCACAATTTCCAGATTAATCACAGCAGACCACCCAGCGAATACGTAATGACAGAGAACACTGCGAGTGCGAATGAAAGCGTCAGGTAATCCTGTATCTTGAAGAGCCTGAGCTTCGCGAGCGTCTCTTCAAGGAAGACGAGGATTATTGCAACGACGATCCACTTGCCGAGCATGATCGGTATGTCCAGAAGGGAACCAAGCAGTCCAGTCTGAAGGAACCACGGGAATATGAACACGTTGATGAGAACGGAGCCAAGCAGATACTGTTTCATGTATGACGAGTATTTCAGAAGGAACATGTGCCGTCCGGAGTACTCGTAGAGTCGTGCCTCATCAATCATTCCGAATTCCATCAGGCCGGAACTTTCGGTGGGCAATCTTCCTGTCTCGAAGAGAAAGAGCATGAAGAATGCGACGCTGGAAAGAAGGTGCGGCAGCGTCAGATAATTGTTGATTGAGGCTGATATCAGGTCATGAGTAAGGTATGGATTGTTGCTGTTGCTTATGAGCGCAACTGCGAAGAAAACCATTATCAGCGTCGGCTCGGCATACGCCGAAAATGTCACAGACCTTCCGGCGCCCAGCGACGTGAAAGAACTCCTTGCATCAAGTGCTGCAAGTATCTGTATGACTCCGGCCAGGACGAACAGCAGGCCGCCGCCGAGAAGATCGACGATTGGGCTGAACTCAACTGGAAACGGCAGAATTACGGGTATAACGAACGATATCACCAGATATATGCTGAAGACAAAATATGGAGCAAGATCGAACAGTGCCGTGGAATCTGTGTTCAGTAAAGTCTCCTTTGTCAGATATTTTCTCAGGTCGAAGTAAGGCTGGAAAATGCTTGGACCATGCCGGCACTCAACGACGGCTTTGAGCCTTGCTATGATTCCCTCCACCAGTGGAGCTAGTATAACAACACCGATTATCTGTATGGCCGTCTCTACCCAGAGATATGACAATCTGACACCTTTCCAATGAGTAGACGTCATCAACCCGGTTCCGGGTAGCACACGGCTAACGTCATAGCCGAAATAAGTCATCTCGATCCTGTATTAAAGCGTTTTGATCTCTGTTTTCGACGGACGCAGTCTATACTGGTCATTAATGGGGTACGAGGCATCACGTCTTTTGCAGGAGCACTATGCCCACATACACGAGCGAAAGACCGATTATGCTGAACACGGTGTATGTGTTGAGAACAATAGCGAGCAGCATCACAAAGATTGCGTCGCCGTTGGATACGATATAAATCAGATTAATTCCCGCAAGCGGTTCCGATCCATCCGTTAGCAGCTTATTGAATATCACAGTTTCAATTATGAACGCCACTCCGATGGATATGCCGCCCGCAATAGATATGAGAACAGGCACCGTGCCGATGTGAAATCCAGGATGAATGAACACCGCCGAAAGAAAGAACAGGATGGACTCCACTGCCATCGTGGAGAGTGCGACCGAGGAGACACCGTGGTCAGATCCCACGGTGACGAAATACCCGGCTACGCCGTAAAAAAACAGTATTATCAGCCCTGCCGCGAACGAACTCCCGTTGATGTCATTCAGATGCGCCCCTGTTATCTCTCCAATAACCAGACCCGATGCGGAAACAGCCACGCCGAACCCTACAATCGAGTTCCTGCCGTCCTTTCTTCCGAATGTCTTGTAGGAAAGTGCGAAATAGACGAGTATCGATGCCGGAATGAACGGATATGCCGAACTCATGTCCTGAACTCCCAGAGCGTAGAAGAATGCAGCATTTCCCACAAAGAAAAGCGTACCGGCTATGGCGCCGAATTTCAGTCCCCGAATATTCAGTTTTTCATGCCCCAGGGCCTTGTAAACAATTGACACAAGCAGGGCGGAGACAAAAATGACTGTTCCTGCAACAAAGACATTGGCGCCTAGCCGAACTGCCAGAAATGCCAGCGAAGCCCACACCGCGTAGAGCACGCTGCTGATCAGGGCTATGCCGACATAGGAGATGCGTGTCTTCACGTGCCTCTCGTCCTGTTTTCGATATTAACCCTGGCAATTATCACAACAATTACTGTGATAATTGCAGTAAGACTGAACACAATGGTCAGGGAATAGGCAACAGGCAGGCCGGGCAGAAAATGAAAGACAAACGCGGCAATGAGCGTCCCAAATCCGAAGATGGCAACCAGCATTGCAAACACAGAATTCCAGGTGTTGTTTTCAATATCGTACCTGGTTGCAAGAGAGTCTGCAACGAGCTCCATTTTCTTGTAGACAAGGGAAAGGGAGTCGTCAATTCTCATTTCCCTCTTTGCCGACTCTATGGCATATCTTACTCCCTCAATCGTTGCTGAGTTTATCGCATAATAGATGTCCATACCCGACGAAACCGAATTTTTAATGGTTATCATTTCCTTTCTGTACTTGTGGCCAACCTTCAGCATATCGTTGTACTTTCTCAGCAGCGCTTCCTGCACTCTCAGTGTGTCGAGTTCCACAGCATAATCAACGAACGGTGCATATCTGTCGATGGCTCCTTCTGAAAAATCGGCTGCAAGATTTTCCTCATCGCAGAGATGCTGAAGTACTCCGGCGAACTCCCCGGTGCAATAACCGGTAATGCCCTCTATGTATTCAGACGGTTTGCCGCCGTAGAACACTAGGGCTCTTTCCTTCATAAAGTAGAGTGCGATCCCATCCACCATTGAAACGTCGTTTCCGACCACCCTCGCCGCTATTTCCGGCTTCACCTTCCTGAAAGACCAGTCGGCATCTATGATGCCGTACATGGCACCCGGGTCGGCCTTCATCTCCTCGATGCTCCTGCCGTTCAGTGAAACGTAGTATATGCTGAACGACGACGATACCAGACCCGTCTTGCCGAAAAGGAACGCAAGCAGCTCGCCGGCGAATTCGTCAACGCTTGTGCCTGCACAACCACGCCATGAAAAATGCGCCTGAACGCCGCCCATCTCTGCTGAAATCACTTCATCGGCACCCTCTGCTGAAAGCGGAGCCGGAAACATGATGTATGCCACTACCATTCCCATCGTATATCCGTGAAGCACGACGTCGGCGTGATGCTTTTCTTTACTCAGTTCCGGGTATTCGACCGACACGTCCGGCAGTGCAGCCCAGAATGCGGTGCTGTTCCTGATGAATTCAGGCTTGTAGTTGAGCTTCTCTGAATATATGAAGTAAGGCAGCACAGGCGGCACACTGATCTTATCCCTGTGCTCTGTGAAATATGCCGAAATTCCAGCGGCATTTTCAGCTGACCTGCCGAGTTCGGCTCCGGTCTTTGTATCCTTTGCATCGAACACGAACATAGAGCATATCATACGCAGGCCCGGAACTGATTCGCTGCCGCGGGGACTTTCCATGTATCATTGCCTCCGGCGCTTCCCTTAACGGGGCTGCAACTCCTTTCTCATGACATGCGTAACGGTTTCGTATCCCAGGCGGCCATACAGCGAAATTGCCCTGCTGTTGTTCGGATTGACGTCGAGGTATATTGCCTTCACACCTCTTTCCCGGAAGAACGAGTGTATCATCTCTATCAGTCTGCTCCCTATTCCCTTCCCGCCAGATTCCGGTTTTACTACGACATCCCAGAAATCACCGTACCTGTTGCCATATTCCTCCTCAATACATCCTATTCCGATGCCGGCCAGTTTGCCTCCATCGAGTGCGATCATGACGCAGGCATTCTCATCAGAAAGTAGATCTGCAAGCTGGCTCCTGATTATTTTCGCGGCATCGGGCGAAGGCGTATCAGGGCCCGATGCTATACCCATCTGTATTTCGACATGAGTGATGTAGCTGTCACGCAGCGCTTCAGCCATGATGTCAGCAGATTCATCCACATATTCCGGTTCCAGTCTTTTGAAGACTACCGTTTCAGGCTCTTTCAAGGCTGCATCATTTCCTCCTTTTACCAGTGACAGCAGGCAGTTAGACGGGGAGCAAATAAAATTCTTTTCACGTAATTGAACATGACTTCGGACATTACTGAGCATCTGTTACGTACATGTCCGGCACAGACCTCCAGCATATGTTTAAATATCAAACTATATTCTGTTGGATGATATATCCAACCGGACCCCGGTTGCCTTTGATTCGAATACGCTACGGGCAGACGCGATATGCTTGATCACATGCCAGATGATCGCTGGATTGCATCACTGTCCCCAGTGTATATGCTGGCCGGGGAACGGGGTGGCTGGATTGAAAAGCAGGTGGATTCATGGACAACAGGATGAAGATAATCTCAGTAGTGCTTGTGGTGCTGGTACTTTCCGCTGGCGTATTTGCCTTCGGCTACAGCAGGGCCAGGACTCACATCTCGCAGGGACCGATCACAATAACCGACGGTCAGAACAGAACGTACACATTCCAGAAGCCGCTTACCCGTATAGTGTCCCTTGACCCGGCGGCCACTGCAACGTTTTACGCTCTCGGCGCATACTCAGATCTCGTAGGTGTGGACTACTACTCACAGTACCCTCCAAATTCAACGCTTCCTGTTGTGGGTGACTACCCGACAATGAATGTGGAACAGATACTCAACCTCTCACCGCAGGCTGTCATAGCCTTTTCCGATTATCCGCAATCCGAAATCAGTCAGCTGCTTTCTGCCAACATAGCATACATCTTCCTGGATCCCGGCAGCCTTGCTCAGATTGAAAGTCAGAATACGATACTCGGCAAGATCACCGGAACAGCCGCAAATGCTTCTCTGATCAACAGCTGGATGAACGCCTCCATCAGTGCTGCCTCACTTGCCACATCGGGTATACAGAACAGCTCGGAACTCTCTGTATTCTATTATCTGAGCAATTATGGCGGTTACTGGACAGCCGGCAATAACACTTTTATAAACAACCTTTTCCAGGTTTCTCATCTGCGTAACATAGCGAATGCGAGCGGTTATTACACAATGCCCGGCGAACTGATAGCGAATGACAATCCGCAGTCGATTCTGCTCGATCAGTATGTCCCGTTCTCAGCTGTGAATCAAACGCCGTTCAACGAAACACAGGCAGTGCTTAACGGCAAGGTCTACATGATATTCAATGACAACTTCTTCAACGAACCGGATTTCAGAGTCGTCTATGCCATACAATGGCTCATCAACACGATGTATCCGTCGAGTCCTCTCGTCCTTCCGAATTTTCCACTGCATCTGAAATACTCGCCTGCCCCTCCAGGTTGACGTCTCATGGCAGGTGAAATCAGCGATCGGGTTGAACAGAAAGCACAATCGCCGAAACTGATGATGCTCTTTCTCTCATTCGCAGCTCTGACGGCACTCAGCATCGCGTCGTTCTTCATCGGACCGGTATCCATTCCATTTGCAACAGTGATGGAAATACTCTTCAGACAAATCCCCGTCCTTGGCGGCATTCAGCATTTCACCATCAGGCCGGTGTATTTTGAAATCGTATTCTACATCAGGGAGCCGGAGATTCTCGGCGGTGTTGTTGTGGGTGCATCGCTGGGCATGGGCGGAGCCGTTGTTCAGAGCATTTTCAAGAATCCCATTACCGAACCGTATGTGATAGGTCTATCCAGCGGAGCCGCGCTTGGTGCAGTCGGAGCCATAGTCTTCGGCATCACCATATTCGGGCCCTACTCCGTTCAGATGCTCGCATTCTGCTTCGCACTCCTGACTGTTTTTCTCGTCTACGCGCTTTCGCACAGGCATGGGCGTGTGCCTGCAACATATCTGCTGCTCATGGGCGTCTCCATATCATTTTTCACTTCATCTGTCGTTGCGCTGATGATTTATTCCAATATCGAGCTCCAGAGTTCCGCATTCTTCTGGCTGCTGGGCTCACTTCAGGGCATCACATGGCAGGAACTGCTGCCTGTCGCGTTTACAGTGCTGCCTGCCATGTTCATCATGTCTCTCTATTCCAGGGAACTCAATGCATTGCAGCTAGGAGGGGCTTACGCCCACTCTGTCGGTATCAGGGTGGAGCGGACAAAGAGGATGCTCATCGCACTCGTGGCTCTGAGTGTTTCTGCCTCTGTCTCTATCAGCGGACTCATTGGATTCGTCGGTCTCATCATGCCGCATATGTCCAGGCTGCTTTACGGCGGGTCCAACAGATATGTGCTGCCTTCCTCCGCCATACTCGGTGCAATCTTTCTCGTTCTTGCAGATGATATTGCAAGGATGGCGATTCCTGGAAAGGTGATACCCATCGGCATCATCACAGGCATGATTGGCGTTCCCTTCTTCATCTACATGCTCGGTAAACTTTCGAGTGGTGCATATGAAAATTGAAGTCAGGGGTTTGTGTCACTCTGCCGGCAGTTTTCGTCTCAGTGACGTCACCTTCTCCATCCAGGCGGGAAAGATAAACGGCATTGGCGGGAAGAACGGCTCGGGCAAGTCAACGCTTCTCAATCTGCTTTACGGCTACAACAGGCCGGAGTCCGGAAGCATATTGATAGACGGCAGGGACATCCGCTCTTATTCGGAGCACGAACTGTCCCGCAAAATGGCAATAGTCAGGCAGGAGGCGCCGGAGCCCATCAATTTCTCCACCGCGGATGTGATTTCAGTGTTCGGTTATTCAAACGGTTATACGAAAACCGGACTGACCAGTGTGCTGGAAACGTGCCGTATTGCGCATCTGGCCCACAGGGACTTCAACAGCCTGAGCGGAGGCGAGAAGAGGCTTGTCATGATTGCCGGCGCGCTCTTTCAGGATTCCGAAGTGCTGCTGATGGATGAGCCGACGACCTTCCTTGATGTGGATAAAGACGCATTTGTGCAGTCCCTCATTGCCGATTTGAAATCCCGGGGCAAAACCGTGGTCGTTATACTACATGACATCAACTTGCTGTACAGACTCTGCGACAATGTCATCTTTCTCAAGGATGGGAAGGTAGCGGCCGAGGGTGCCCCGGAATCCGTGTTTCTGCCGGAAACACTGAGAAACGTGTTCGGAGTGGATTTCATATCATATGAGTCGCCGGAGGGCAGGAGATTCGCCGCCGCAGGCATCAATCCAAAACGCCTCACAGCCGCTTCAAACGGGACTGCGGAGGCATCCCTGTGAGCGAGCACCCAATGCGTCAGCTGCATCGTTCCTGAGCTTCTTTTAGACAGGTTTCACCGCTGCACGGCGGTCGCTTCAGTTCACTTCCTGAACGACTCTGATGCCTAGTGAAGCAAGCCTTTCCAGGTATGCGTCCGGGTTGAGGTGCTCCGGCGGATGGATGCCCGCTTTTATGGTTTCGTCTTCCATCATCATCAGTGCTCCTGCGGCAGCTCCAGTGCCCGTGAGGTATGACGTTGCCGTAACTCCATACTTCGCATAGCATTCTTCGTGATCCATCGTAGCGTAGAGTCTGTGGCTCCTTTTCCTGCCCTTTACGCTACCTTCAACATCGACAAGTATTGTCGACCTGCCTGTTACGTCCCCTCCGAGTTGCGAAGGCTGCGGCATGAGTTTGAGCGTAAGGTCCACGGGCTTTAATTTCGTTCCGTTGACAGCAATCTTCTTTTCGGACAGCAATCCCAGTGTGTTCAGCACTTCCAGATACTTCATCGTGTCATCTGTAAGAGCAAGTTTGAAATCGGCATCCCTTATCCCCTTGCCAATGCTTTTCGGAAGGCTGTAGACTTCTTCGTGCCTTACGCTGTAGACCGGGAGTTTGCCCAGGCCGCCGGGAAAATCACACATCTCCCTGTCGCTGAATTTTTCGATAAGCTTCAGTCTGCCGTTCCTGAATACCACAGGCACTTCAAGCGTTTCGGTCAGAAATGTGGCAGGCGAGAAAAGGCATACAAAACTGTGCCTGGAACTGAACGCTGTCTCCCCGTCCCTGATTCTGACGGATTTTACGCGATCCATCCTGTTCGCCGCGTACATTGCGAACACGTTGCTCATGCCCGGATCTTCCCCGAGTCCTATCACGGCAGTATTCCCTTTTTTCCTCCAGGTATCGTCAGCCGAGTATTGCCCCTCCGGATCCTGCAGCGCAAGGTCGACGTACTTCGCGCCGGCCGCCAGTGCGGCCCTCATTATGATATCGTTGTATCTGGGCAGCGATGCATTGATGACCATGCCTTTTCCGCGCAGCGCCTGCGAAACCTCTCTGCTCTTTCCGGCATCGAGTTTTATTGCCTCTGTCTTTCTTCCAGATTCTCTGGCGACGCTTTTCGCCCGGGCATGGTTTAAATCTGCCACGATCAAACTGTCAACGCTGGAGCTGGACGCCAGATGTCTGGCAATCACAGTCCCGGCTCCTCCCGTCCCGATCAATAAAACGTCCAAAGTTTCACCACACTGTTTCCTTCTGCGTCGTTCTGTTTTCAGTCGACTTCGGATACCCCCTGCATCAGTCGATATTTATGGCTTACGGAACAGCGGCCGTCTTCCGTAACTTGCATGCTAGGGCGATCCGAACTCGGACAATTTCCATATACCGTAGAATCAAATCTCTTTTCCTGGACGCTGTTTGAATTTCATGGAGACACTTCACAGCAGAAGTACGAACTTTCTGAGTATCTTCAGCCTTTTCGGTATAAGGGATGCTATAAGTGACTTGTCTTCCGCTCTCAGTGCGGATGTGATATGAATCATTGCAACGTAAACAGCAAATCCGACAATCACATAGATCGGAAGAAGTAAGAGCTGATATTTTGTCACAGATGCAATGAGAAATACCGCCAGCGCCATGACGCCTGCTGACAGCCAGAGCCTTGAAAGGAATCGCGCATCGAGTCTCACCAGCCCAGCTTCCTTCGCAAACGCATAAATTACTGCAAAGCTGACTACACCCGTTGACGAATATGCGATGGCGGCGCCGACCAGCGACAGTGCTGGTATCAGCGTGAATGAAAGAATCAAATTTGAAAGGAGTGCAAGCCCTGTCGAAATTATGAAAACATGTGTTTTCCTGGTTCCCTGCATGGCATTGCCTATCGGCCCTCCGATGATGAATACAGCATTGATAGTCAGAATTATGGACAACGGCAGCGCGCCCTGCACATACCCGTTTCCCGCAAGGAGCTCTATCACAGGAACTGATATTGCAGAAATGCCGAGAGCGGCTGGCACATATAGTATGGCTGCTGCGTTGGCCGATATGCGCACTCCCTCCCTTATCATTTCGCTGTCCTTCCTGCCGTGGAATTCTGAGAATTTGGAAAATATGATGCCGCCAAGCGGGGAACTCAGAATCGAAGTGCCAGAGGCAATGAGAAGAGCAAGATTGTAAACGCCTATAGACGCAAGATCTTTCAGGTAGGCGACTGTCAGTCTGTCTATGTATGCAGCACCATAACTCAATATGCCTGTAATGTAGAGCGGAAGGGAATAGGAAAAGATGGGTCTCAGCTCAAATTTGGTTTTTGAAATTGACCTGGTCCTCCCCCTGATATCCATATAGAAGAGCATAACACCAATGAAATACCCCGCTCCCCAGCCAACCGGTATCGAATAGATGGAATGTGTAATGTGCAGGGCCGCAATAGATATGGCATAAACCACCACAACATAAGTCATTCCAATTATGCCCGATTTCCTGAAATTCTGCAGCCCGAGCATTATGCTGTTCAGAAACGATATCATAATCGCAGATGGAATATCCAGAGCGAGCATGTAGACCAGATTTACATAAGCGTATGAGTGAAAGAAGAGGAATGAAATTGCATGGGCTGTAACAATCAGGGTTGCCACGGATATTATTGAGAGAATGACGCCAATCCTGACTGCTTTACGTGCAATGCTGCCAACACCATCGGAGTTCCCTGTGCCGATCTCATACGATGTGAAGTGCTGCCAGCCATACTGCAGGCCAAATGAAAATGTTATGGGGAACAGGGAGAGTATTGCAATGAGAAGCGCAACCGAGCCGACCAGACTCGGCGGAAAGATGTGGATGACATACAGGTAAAATGCAGCGCCGGAAAGTGTCAGTGTGGCAAAGTAGGCATACTGAAACGCAATGCCTCTGCCAAGTGTCTCTCCATCCCTCAGTGTGCTCAAATAGTTCACCCGTTGACAGTAAGACTTGCGAAAAATGCGGATGCGACAGTGAACATGCGACGTTCAGAGTGGTAAACTTCCGTTGTCTCAACTTTCCTCTTACCAGCGGTCATTGATGCCCTCACTTAATTGCCTGCTTGGATAATTTGATTGCGGATGCTCTCATGTAATGCCGAAATCGCTCCACGATCAAAATACTGTCGGTTCCGTCTGCATCACAATTCATCTTGCCCCGCCTTCCGTCCTTCGTCCTGCAGCCACAGGATTCGGCTTCAGCAGGGTGGCAGAAAAATATTCCACGCACGCATTGATTCGTGACTGACTTACTGCCACGCATCCCCTCAATTGACAATTCAGTGTGCTTGCTCATTCAGCCTGAGAATGAATCCACAGTCATTCGCGATCTTTATAGACAATAGCTCTTGTGCTCTATGCGTGACAGTCCAGGAAGAGCCGTTCAACAGGCGATTTGTCAGGTTGCTGCTCGGATACAGGATATTCAGGAGCTTCGCCTTCGGTTACATCAGTTTCGTATTGCCTCTGTATCTGCGTTTTATCGGCATGTCTTATATCGAGATGGGTGCCTATGCACTCGTTGCCACCATTGCAAGCGCTTCTCTCTCCACCGTCAGCGGTTTCCTGGGTGATTTCTACGGCAGGAAGCGCATGCTCATGCTGCTCTCCCTGCTGTTTCCGGCCATGATGCTCCTCCTGCTCCTCGTGCACAGTATAGTGGGAATATTCATTACATCGCTGCTTGGCGTGAGTTTCACCGGCGGAATAGGCGGCGGCTCTGGTGGCGGGCCGATAGCACCGCTGCAGACATCGCTCCTGGCCGACATGACTGCTCCGGGAACAAGAACGGGGGCGTTCAGTTTCCTCATGTCAGCTGCGGTAATTTCCGCTCTGTCAGGTTCCCTTTTCTCCGCATTTCTGTCTGCGTTTCTCAGTCGTTCGGTTTATTTCACGGCACTCTTTCTGACGGGGCTTGTTTCGTCGCTTGTGAGTCTCCTGTTTGTTGTCGTGATGAAGTTCAGGGATGCTCCCGCCGAAAAAGGTTCTTCCGTGGCACCTGTCAAATCAAGCTATGGCATAAGCCGCATTGCACTGTCGGGATTATTCGGAAGTGCAGGTCTCGGCATGATTATGCCATTCATCCCCGTCTGGTTCAGTGATATTATGCACGCCACAAACGGCGAAATATCTCTCATCTATTCGCTGTCGTATCTGGTTACCGCACTCTCTGTTCTTCTGGCTTCCAGGGTGGAAAACATTATGGGCAGAATAAAGGGCATTGCGGCTTTTCGTGGATTGAGTTCCATTCTGCTCATAGCCATACCGTTCTCCGGCTCCATCCCTGCGGCCGCTCTGCTGTTTATCGTCAGAACCGGCATGTACAGCATGACCATTCCACTCAGACAGAGTTTCTCAATGCAACTGTTCGATCCTGCTGAACGTGCCAGGGGTGCCGGTATAACAGGCATTGCAAGGAGGATTCCCTTCGGTATTGCGGCAAGTCTGAGCGGTGTGCTGTTCGCAATAGGTGTCTCCGTCCTCGCCTTTGCGTCCGCCGGAGTCATTTCTGCGTTTGACCCTGTACTGTATTTTCTCTTCTTCAGGGACAAATCGTAGCTGCGACCTGCTGCTTACAGTCACAATGTTATGTTGGAATCCCTGCCGACGATCATCTTCGAAGCCTTCTTCAGGCCGTCATTTTTTGTAATCGTGCATGATGTGCCGATGATGCTCTCATACAGTCTCATCTCCCCCTTCCCGTCAATTACGCATCCGTCCATAACAATAGAGTCTTCGATCTCCACTCCCTCGACAACGCAATCGTTGCCGATACTCGTATTTGGCCCTATAATCGATGATTTTACTCTTGTTCCGCGGCCTATGTGGCACGGTCCCTTGATGACTGATTTCCCGTCCACTGTCGAATCTTCCATGATCCTGACTCTGCCAATGATGTGCTGTGACGGAATGCTCTCTGCCACTTGCCTTTCCATGTCGTCAAGCACAAGTCTGTTGGCATCCAGTATTTCCTCCATGGTTCCCGTATCTTTCCACCATCCCTTGATTTCATGATAGCCCACGGAGTGACCGCTCTCTATCAGCGCCTGAATTGCCTCTGTTATTTCGAGTTCGCCCCTTTTTGACGGTTTCAGCTTTTTTATCATTTCGAAAATGGAGCTCCTGAAGAAATAGACGCCGACCAGTGCGAGGTTTGTCTTCGGATTCTTCGGTTTTTCCACGAGTCTGACCAGCTTTCCGCCTTCAAGTTCAGCGATGCCGTAACTTTCTGGTCTGCTCACTCTGCACAGTGCGACCAGTGCGTCGAAACCTCCAGATTCGAACGAATCCTTCAGTTTGGTCAGACCGCTGTGCAGTATGTTGTCGCCAAGGTAAACAACGAACGAATCGCTGCCAACAAACTCACGTGTCAGGCCGACTGCATGGGCTATGCCTAGCGGCTCCGGCTGATGTGTGTAAGTTATGGACACATGCCATTTCGAGCCGTCGCCGTAGTAATCTCTGACGGCCGCGGCACCGACGCTGCCGACAATGATGTTTATCTCTTTGATTCCCAGTGAGATCATGTCTTCGAGCGCATACTGGCTGACGGGCTTGCCCGCGACGGGGAGAAGTTGTTTCACTTCTGTGTGTGTTATGGGTCTCAGTCTCGTTCCGCTTCCGCCGTGTAGAAGGACACCTTTCATCGGTTGCAAAACGCGGTTGTCTTTAAAAAATACTCCTATGCACGTTGCGATTGCTGTCTCTCGATATTCTTTGAAACCTATTTTTTCCTGCGGGAAACCATAATGTAGGCAACCGAGCTCAAAACTCCGCTAATAGTCAAACCAAATGCCAGTTCAGTTGTCCAATTCCAGAAAGAAGGTGGAGATTGCCTGGAGAAATAAATGCCAACACCGTAGCCAATGACGTTCGGGTTATTCATTTTGCTGCCGTTGATGTATAAATGCCCGCTTGGGAAGAGTGTGATCACATATCCAGGAACCGGATTCGCCTTCCATGCATAGGTACTATTGGGCAGTTTGAAAACCATCGTCTGTGCAATAGAGCTGTTGGTAAACAGCAACTTGCCCGATGTATTGGTTTGGTCCCCTAATTCTGGACAAGATTGTCTTATTCAACTCAATGCCTCCTTCATAGAAATTCCTTTCCATTTTTCATATGCCTCTCTTGGTGTGCAGTAACCGATTGCAGAGTGCAATCGTCTGCCGTTGTAGAACCCCACAAACCTGTTGATCGTTGCTTCGGCGTCGCCGAAGCTCTCGAACTCAAACCTTCTGATGACTTCCCTCTCCAGGATTGAGTTGAACGACTCTATGTGGGCATCCTCTTTCGGTGTGTGTGGATGGATGCGCTCATGACCGATGTTCATCATTGAGAGAAACTCCTCCACGGTCCTGCAGACGAGCTGCGTACCGTTGTCATTCCTGATCCTGACATTGCCGATACTGCCAATTCCCCTCTCGTGGAATGCCCGCATCATTGCCTCCCTGACGTCGTCTCCCCTGCACTGGAGTCCAAAATAGTGCTTCACCGCTTCCCTGGTGAAACAATCGATGAAACCGAGGAAGTATGCGTTCCTCTCCTCGCCGGCAATCCAGACATACTTTATGTCCGTCTCCCAGACCTGGTTCGGTGCGCTGACAATGACTTTGGATTCCACCACTCTGCTGACGGGGCTGCGTCTGTTGTACGAATGATTGAGCAGACGGTTCTCAGCCATCAGCCTGCGGACTTTCTTCCTGTTTATCACGAAGCCCTCACGCTGCAGCTGCTTCGTCACCTTTTTGTAGCCATAGCACACGAACTCCTGTGAGAGCACTGCCCTCATCTCCTCAACCACCTCACCGTTGGTCAGATACAGTGTTTCACACCCATTCCTCCTCATCGTGTGCATGGAGTCAGCCCTGCCTGCCCTCGAAGGCGATGTGGAAGGCGTCGAATAGAAGCTGCTCCTCGGAATGTGCAGCATGTTCAGCGCATCCGTCACGGGAACACCCTTCGCGATGTATCCGGCCGCCAGTACGCTCATTGTTTCGTCACCTTCCTTTTTTTTAATGCCTCGCTCAGCATCTCGTTGGCGAGCTCCTTTTCAGCAAGGAGCTTCTTCAGCCTGGAGTTTTCCTTCATCAGCTTCCTGACACCCGGTTCCATTCTCCTGGCGTATGACCTGAGGCCGTCTATGCCGAATGTGTCGTAGTTTTCCTTCCACTTGTAATACATTGTAGGATCGACGGTGTACTTCCTGCACGTCTCCACCACGGCACCCTTTTCCTGTATCTCCTTGATTATGGCAAGCTTCTCCTCCGGCTGCCATCTCCTTCTCGAAGTCGCAGTCACTGTTCTCCCTCCGGACCACCCT
>JAHEAA010000016.1 GCA_019721035.1 Candidatus Sysuiplasma acidicola | reverse complement strand
CCGTACACCCTTCCCCATCTGCCGGGCAGCAGTGCCGGCCTGAATCCCTTCGAGTGCCTTACCCTGGGAACCTTCAGATTGAGCTTACCCATTGCCATCTGCAGTTTCCTCGTATAGAAGCCGTTGGCGTAGTCCTCTGTCGACTGAAGGAAATAGTCCCTTTCCCTCTCCATCACTGCGTTGACGATGCCTTCCAGGAGTGTTGGAAGGGAAACGTTCTCACCCTTCTGCATCCTGGCGAAGATCTCGTCTGCAGTTTTCTCTGTAAGGCTGTCTGCAGTACTGTCCTCTTCCTCCTCCTGTACCTTTTCCATCACTGTATCTGTACTGTTCCTTGCCTCTCTTCTCATAACTCCTCTCTCCATGTTTCCTGTGTCATACATTTGTCAGACATATTATCTTCCTCTTTCTCTTTTTCTGTTTTCGTCTTTACACAATTTTCCGGTGTAATCCCGTGGGAGAGAGTTGAACTCGGCATAAAGGACAGGAAATGGAAGACGCCGCTCATACTCGACGAAACGGTTGAACTGCCAGATTACGGCAGCATAAGGCAGATTGCTGCCACGGACTACGGAAAGGAGCAGCCAACACTGCTCATCACAAACGACAGGAAGAGGAGTGCGGCCACACTCCTCACGAGATACGCAAGGCGCACAATCATCGAGAATTCGCTGGGTGAGCAGGTGCACTTCTTCCATGTCGATGCTCTCTCAAGCTCAGTACGCATCAAGGTTGACCTGGACATAGTGCTCAGCGTCATTGCGAGCGGCTGCTACAAATGGTTTGCAAACAGTCTCAAGGGGTATGATACTGCAACGGCAAAGAAACTGTGGGAAACATTCATAGACAGGCCGGGCACAATCAGGCTCACAGATACCGAGGTGGTGATCCGAGTCAGAAGGTTCAGCAGGGCACCGCTGCTGCTTGAGGCGGCAGAGCGGTGGAAGGGCATGAAAATACCATGGCTTCATAACCGTACGGTCAGGATCGAGATAGCGTGAAAAATGCTGCGAAATGTCATATCTCATTCAGGCGCGAAAATCCAAGTTAGTGGAACCAATCGCAGCCGAAGTGTCTGCAGCCGCCTCCTCAAGTATTGTTTTCAGTAAAATCAGATTTCTGTCGTACAATTCATCAAAAGCAGTCCAGCGTGATTTGTCGGGAGGAACAGGGTTGGACTTTAGCCACCGGCCGGCAGCATACTGGTAAAAGTCTTCATGCAGATCCACTGGTTGGTCCATGTAGGAGAGCGAAAAGCCGATCGATGAAGCGGTGACTTCTTTAGAGTCTCCTCGAGTCTTGTTCATATTGGTCCGGATTAAATTATAAAACCTGTACAAAAGCCTATACCTGCGATTGCACTCAACCAAGCGCATATCTTCTACTTGACAAGCATTCAGGATGACGTGCACACCTTTTGCCTGACAGGTTGTCGCAGTCAAAGACCGCACTGGTCTGTATGCTGGTCCATGCAGCATTACGCAACGACAGTATGCGCGCTCATAAGCTGTTGGATTTTGTAAGGAAAAATCGATTTTACGACCCTTTATTTATGCCTTTGAGGTGATGTTTAAAGTCATCTCGCTTGTTACCGGGTTTGCGAATCCTGTAAGATCGGCCATGCCATTAAGCACGATGTGAGGGAAACTGTAAGCAGAAGATTCCATCACAATAATGTAAGCGACCAATCTGAAATGAAAGCTGCTTGTCGTACCGCTTGACCGCGAGGATTGATTGGTAAGCCGACCATATAAGGAAAAGGTTCCAAATCCCGAAAAACCGGTCTCGGCCGCTTGCTTTTGAACGTTGGTTGACGAAACATTAAGTTCACTTCCACCATAGATGCGCGCACCCATAACAGGGTTTGTATTATTACCAAAGTCATTGAATATCAGACCTACCCCTTGTGGATGAAGTGTGCTATTGACTGTTCCATTGATGTAGATATTTAGTACCACTGTTGGGGGATTTGAATATCCAGAAATTGATCCGTTAATGCCTATGGAAAGCATCGAGTTGGAGGGTAACCCCTTTAGCCCAAAATATGTTGTTGCAGAGATGTAGCTGATGTTCACAATGCCACCAGATGTTGATGAAATGTTCATGTAACTCCGGATGTTTGTGCTCGCGACTTCTGGCAGATGGTGATTACCGAAACGAAATCCCGTCACAGAATAAACTGAAAAAAGTACTATTGCACAAATAATAAATGCCGCGGCAAACTTCATCTTTCTTTTGATGCCCTTTTCCAGATAATCACCATCAGTTAGGACTTCTTTGAGCTGTGCCTCTCAATATATTCCAGGAGTGCTTTCTCAAGCTCTTCGCTGACTTTTCTTGATGATCCCGTCCTGTCAATGACAAAATGATTCCACTTTGTCCATACATCCTGGTCAACGTTGACAGAAGTCTTGCGTTTGGTGCTCATGGTTCTTAATCAAAATTGTGATATTTAATTTCAGCGGTAATTAGTTCTATACCATATTACCACAATATTCTAATAGTTAAATGGTGTTATGGTATAACGGTAATAGATATGGGCAATCTTAGACAATTCAGGAGAGTATCCGAAAATTGTGCCGACAGAGGGCAACTTACGAAACATGCTTCCAAAGAGGCAGTGTCTGAGAATGTGGCGGGCATTCAGGGAAACACAGACAGGAAGCGTGCCACTTGTGGTGAAACAAAAATTCCTTCCTGGCTCATCTGTCTCGAAGATGAATATCAGCTTGACGTCGCTTACTTTCCGGACAGGATAACGCTGAGAGCGTCGATTAACAGAGCGAGGTTCAAAGATCTGTGCTTCAAGCTCAGGATTCACGGCTTCGCATATATGCCGGATCTCAGGGCTTTTGTGAGGGGGGTGTGAATGCGATGAAATTCGACAAGTGCCTGGAAAAATCGGGCAGGGGTCTCTCCTTTTACCTGCTGCTCCCGCTGGACAAGTGGTGCTGCCGCACTCTTTCGCTCTACACAGTGACCGCAATGATTTCGGATTACGGGGCAGTTGACTTTTACATAGGATGGGACGACAACAGACCATGGATCAAGCTGAGGGGAGTGCTGTTCTGCCCGTTCTGCGGTGAAAGGTTCGAGGTGGATGCGCCTGAATCCACTGCCTTTGACAAAGTGCACAACGGGTATTTCTGGGGATAGTTGGCATGGCTCAATGGAATATGATCGACATAAAAGGCGTAAAGGAGTTTGCCATGAGTCTGCCGCCTTCTTCCTCACTCAGGGAGGTCATACTGTCAGAGCCGGACATGATACCGGCACTGGAATTCCTGGGCAAGAGCGAAGTGTGGCTGAAGTTGGCTGGAAAAGAGCCGGTCTGGCGGAAAGTCTGATGCAGGCAATTACATGTGAGATATCTCACCTGCCCGCTTGTGGAACCCCTGGATAATTATCACTCCTTTGTTACAGCATCGTTGTAACCATTACGGCAGTTTTAGTATGGCAGTTCCATTTGGAAGTGCCGCATAGAATTCATATCCCTGTTCTATGAACCTGCCCACCTCATCGACCTGCACGACTTTCTGCTTCAGGCCGTTGTTTGTCATGTTGCCCATGACCTTGTCACGCAGCATCTTCTGGAACTCTTCTTCCGGCATCGACGATATGTCGAGGTTGTCCAGCGCTTCCTGGCTGTAGCCGACCGCGCTGAGCAACTCCGATCTCAGGTAAGTCTTTGTATCGCTTTCGGCGGATGCCATTATTCTCGTGCCGAGATATTTCTCGCATCTCTTGTACGCTTCCCTCATATCCTCAATCATATCTGCAGGTAGCCTGTTCTTGTTTGTCGTGTAGCGCGCTTCCATGCTTCCTGTGTGCCCCATCCAGAATACACGGTAATCATGGGCAACGAGTCCCTTGCTCTCAGCCAGAAGGAGCTGGGTGTCGAAATAACCGCGCAGCACATAGGGCCTCCACTGAAAGCCTGCGGCCCTGATGGGTTTCCGTATGGCATCAGAGATGTTTGTGCTCGCTATGAAGGGTTTCACCGCCGTCTTTGCCGTTACCACTGGGCTATCTTTTGTCAGTTTCTCTCCGTCCCTCATCCTCGATTCAAGATACTCCCTGAGGTAATCACAACCCTCTTCCGACAGGAATGTAATGTATTGGAAACCGGCCTTCGAAAGGGACGCCGGCACCCTTACAAGCGCGGGCGTCTTTTCGAATTCAGCCGTTGAAGGGCCTATCTTCAGATCCGGCAGATCTCCGAGTCTCAGGCCGCTGTCACCCATATAGGAGCCGAGAACCTGCGGCCTGACGCCGGAGTGTGCCATAAGGATCACGCATACCCTGTCTCTGAGGGTTGCTGCCAGCACAATTCTCTTCAGCTCGTCCTGTGTCGGCACCTTCTCATTTTCAACCGTGGGCCTTGAATTCAGCCCATGCACCTTTATCCGCCTCTTCACCGGTTTGTCCATGAAATTGAGCCATGACTTCACCGCCCTCAGTGTGCCGCTGAGATAGGTCGGTGAACGCTTCCCCTCCCTTTCACCCACAAAATCCAGGAGCAGATCGCTGAGCTCCTTGTCGTCCATTTTGAGGAGTTCTTTGGGGGACAGTTTCATCTCATTATTGAAATTGCCCATCCTTCTGAGGTAGACGTCGGCAGTGATCTGTGACCCTCTGGCAACATTCTGGTACCATCGCTTTATGTCCTGATCATCAAGAAGATATGCATACTTTGACGCTTCACCCTTGATGCGTCCTCTGACCTTCTGCTCGCCAGGCATGCAGGAGGTAATGCGTTACTATAATAAATAGATATTGAACCCAAATAGGTATGGGCTCATCCGGATTTGAACCGGAGACCTCCGCCGCTCTGACCGGCAGGTGTGCCGGATGTCAAGGCGACGTCATAACCACTAGACCATGAGCCCATGCGATTACGCAGCGCTATGAAATACGTTTATGGCTTTAATTCAAACACATATAAGTATCCTTCATCGTCATCGTGTTCATTGGCCGTTCCATGTTCCGCAAATAAGCGCTGCAGTTTCAAACGCAAAGAGCATCTTCTATTCTGCCTATCTCTATGGGTGTGGTGCTGCTGCCTGTCAATGCGCCCTTCGTGTTGGCGAGAATGCATGCGCCGACCAGCGGAGTTCCGTAATTGGCCGTTCCTATCTTCGCGCTGACCTTGAGAACATCCTTAACAAGGCTCAATTCCTGCTCGGTAACTTCAGGGTGGCAGAGCACGCCGGAGTTGTTTGCCGTGCATGCCGAACCCACTGTCTTCAGTCCGGCGATCGTTCCCTTCTCCACGTCCACTCCCAGAACGTCCGCAATCTGCCTCAGCGCCCTGCCTCCTATGTCCGGATTTACTATGGCGCCCCTGTCATTAGCCACTATGTTGTTGCCGGCCGCATTAAATCTGTCCCTGAGTGTGGCGGCCGGTATCCTCGACTCTATCTGCTCAAGCTCTGTAGCCGTCGCGAATCCAGTGAGCACCGCACCGTTGCTGTTTATTGCAGCGAGTGCTCCGATGAGGTTCGTGCCGCCGAGTGTTGTCTGCAACGGCTCGACCTGCAGGAATTTCTGGATCTTCTGATATGTCTGCTCCTTGGTCAGCGGAGGAATGATAACGAGTTTGTCCGATGCTGCGGCATAAATCCCGAGGAAATTGCTCCCGCCAAAATCAGCAAAAGCAATCATTAAACTTCTCCCTACACCTCGTCGGGAAAGGAGACCTCTACAAGACCGTCTTCAAATTTTACCGCTCTGATGGTGATCTTCGAAGGTGGACTCCTGATCCCCCTGGACCAGATGTATTCCCCGACATGACCGTCAATCCAGACATCTTCGGGACTCGCCTTCATGTGCCTCACTACAAACTGTCTGATTTGAGAAATCGCAGCAATCGCCCTTCTTGTTCTCGGCACGTCCTTAATGTGCCTCAGGCTCACGTTGAAGACAACCTCTTCAGTACTGATATCATCTGCCATTGTTTAACACTCACCGTTTGGCTCTTCCTTTGTTCCACGTTCTTCTCTTCGGCTGCCTCACAACATTCCTGTTTGTCTTCATCATTACCCAGTGCGGAACTCTTGCATTCATCCTTCCTGCCTTGAGAAGCCTGATTTTTCTTGCGAGGGGTTTGTTTCTTGCCATCTAAAACACCTACTTCCGTTCGATTGTTATCTCTCTCTTCTTCGGGGCTATCTTGAAGAGGAGGTCCTTCATTGTCCTGTCGTCTATCTGCCTGTTGATCCTTCCCTGGGAAGCGAGCATGAGAAGCTGCTGCTCAACATCTGCGACAAGCTCCGGTCTGGCCATCCGCAGAGCAGCGAGTCTCTCTCTGGCCTCCGGAGTGAGTATGGCTCTCAGCACGGCCTGACGTTGAGCCTGGGCTTCCGCATTGCGCCTGCCGTCATCTATATTCTGCTGCTGCTCGCTTTCAAGCTGCATCTGAAGCTCGGCAAGCCTTCTCCTGCGCAGCATTTCAAGCTCTTCGTCCCCGGCCATATCACGCTTCACTCTCTGCCTTTGACTTGTACTTATCCAGTTCGCCGTTTGTCTTTGCGAGTTCCTGAAATACTTCATGGGCTGCGGCATCTACGAAACCCCTGCCCTTTCCTGAAACGACTCTTCCTGTATTCTTCTGTTTTTGTATGAATCCTGCCTTCTCGAGCTGCTGCAGTGCGAGTCTGCTGATTGATCCGCTGCCCTTGACAGCCGCATTGGGTTTGGATCCCCTGTCAGACGGTCCACCGAACTCGGCTGAGAGTCTGGAGGTGCCTATCGGACCCAGAATGTAGACCTTTCTGAGCACGGCAGCTACTCTCCTGTGCCACCAGTCTGATTCTGCTGGCGCCTTCTCCCTGTGCCTGCCGGTTTTAACAAAGTGTGTCCACTCTTCAACCTTTATGGCCTCAATCTCTTTCAATTTCGCAGTGAGGGCCTCTATGAGAGGCCCGGCCGGAACATCATACGCCGTGGTCATTGGATTTCCTCATGAATTCATATATAAACTGGCCGTCGTTGGCCCGTCAATTACGTTATTAAATTGTTTAAAACGAATGGTTACTTAAAGATATCTACGCACAACGGTCCCGGCGCCCTTCAAACGACAGGCACGAAACGACATGCTGCAATGAGTTTCCACCGGTGCCCAACAGCTCCTCTTAGAATGCGGCGCTTACTCAACGTATATGGCAGGTCTCAGCGGAAAACTGTTCTCCCTTCTGCCGGTCCGGTCCTCGCTGCCATCTGCATCGCCGCTCTGCACCGATATTTCACACCCGAATTCCCGTCTGAGGAAACTCGCGTTCTCCTTCAGCAGGCGATGTTCGTCGAGAAGGTCCGCTTTCTCTGCGACTGACTTCAGCCTTCCTGCCTGTTTCTCTTTCGAAAGGTTCCTGTAGAATTTTTCCATTTCCCTTGCGGAAACGGTCGATGAAAGCTGTTTTCTTATTGCCGCGGCATTATCTCTGTTGCCGGCTTCTTCCGCGGCAAGAAGCTGTTTCTTCAGGCGTCCGGCCGTATAGATTGTGATTTTGCCAGGAACGATCTCGGTCACCTTCAATATCTCCGAAATGTCGGCCATGACGCCTTCGAGATAACTTTCGCCGGCTATCGCCGCTTCATTCTCAACCATTGTTGACGGTTCAGGCATCACACTAACGGACACGAATGTGTCATTCCCCATGGCTTCCCACGCCTCTTCACATGCATGCGGTGCGAACGGAGCGAGCATCATCACCTGCATTTCTGTGAATTTCCGCATTGTGCTTCTGTTGGGTGTTCCTCTTCTCTTGATATACCATTTGACGGAATTCTGCATGTCTATAAGTGCACTCTTTACCGCATTCTTGTACGACATTTCCTCCATCGTAGCTATGTAGCTGCGATAGTGTCTTGACATCATTGAAGCCATCCAGACATCCATGCCGTCCTCCGCCGATACTTCATAACTGTTCAGTGTCCGTGCTGTTTCCAGTATCTGAAGAAGTCTTTTCCCTGCCGTTTCGGCGAAATCCTTGTCGAAATTTGGATCATCAAATCCTTCATCGGCGTATGCCTCAGTCAGTCGTGTCACGTCTGCGCCGAACTGCTCTAAGGCGTCATCAAGATACAGTGAATTCCCCGCGGATTTGCTCATTTTCGCACCGCTGACCGTGATCCAGCCGTTTACACCGTAGGAGCGCGGCCAGTGTTCCCGCGGAAATATCGCAACATGGTTAAATGCAGCAAATGTGAGGTGATTTCCAACTAGATCCTTCCCGGAATTGCGCAGATCCATCGGATACCAGTACAGGAATTCATTTCTCAGTTTCTTCGTTTCCTCGGGGCTGAAGCCGCTTTCTGCCGATGCTTTTTCAGGACTGCTCTTGCCCAGAAAGACGTAGTCGAAGAACGCATGTCCGAGTTTTCTGTCTGATCTATTCTTCCCGTTCTGAATAACATGCGCTATTGTGTAGTATGCCATGTATATGGTAGAATCAGAAAGCGACTCAATCTTCCACGCATCATCCCATGGAAGCGTGGTTCCCAGCCCCGTGTGGTGTACACACGCCCAGTCTTTCAGCCAGTCGACCACATGGTCAAACTGTTTCCGCACGAGCGGCGGATAGAATTTCATCGACGCTATCGCCTCATGAGTTTCGTCCTTCCACGCCTGATCCCCGTACGCCAGGAACCACTGGTTGTGAACAACTTTTACAATGCATCGTGTAAGACATCTGCATACCACCTCACCGGAGGGTTCGTACATCAGGTCCGCATCGCCTCCCGCCATGAGTTTCTCTTTTATGGCATCGCGTGCAACGTCGACTCTCAGCCCGGCGTATTCCCCGCAGCGCTCCAGCATGACGCCCTTGTAGTAACCCTCTCTGTAAACCTCTTCCCTTGCCCTGTCCAGTTTCTCCTTGTCTTTCTGGCTCTGAATTTTAAGCCGTTCGACTGCAGTCTTTGCAGGCAGCGTCCCGTACCCCGGTGTGTCTATGATCTCCACTGGTTCAATGTTTTCAACGGCGTCAGATATTGTCTGTTTCAGTGTTCCCTTCTTTGCCTCTGCCTTCAGGTCTTTCAGCGCGATGTAATCGTCAGGCGAGTCGCTCGGCACCGACGTTACTATGCCAGTTCCCTTTGAGGGGTTGGCGAAGGTTGCCGGTAGCACGACGAGCCTCTTCCCCATCGTCGGAGAGAATGCATACGTGCCAGTGAGCTCATCCCCTTTCAGTGCGCCGATCACTGCCAGTTCTCTGCCC
The DNA here is from genome assembly GCA_019721035.1 of Candidatus Sysuiplasma acidicola. Lineage (NCBI taxonomy): Archaea > Methanobacteriati > Thermoplasmatota > Thermoplasmata > Candidatus Sysuiplasmatales > Candidatus Sysuiplasmataceae > Candidatus Sysuiplasma > Candidatus Sysuiplasma acidicola. The sequence continues at coordinate 40,719 of JAHEAA010000016.1, read as the reverse complement.
TGTTCTCTCAGTTTTTCGGCCGCTTCACTACTGAGTATCCATGCCTCACCATCTGTCCGGACCCGCACGTATTCGGCTTCGGGGTTAATCCACAGATTCGTCTGCCCGAATGCTGTCTCCGGCCTGAGTGTGGCAGTGACAAGAATGTCGCCACCGTCAGTTCTGAATTTAAGCAGGGTGTATTCGGTCGGCGTCTCCCCCTCGCCTTCAACCCTGTCATGGTCGCCCACCGGTATGTTATCCTTCGGGCACCATATGACGGCATGCGAGCCAAGCCTGACATAGTTTTTCTCTTTCAGCACGTTGAATTGCCATCTTACAAATGAATCGTAACTGCTGTTGAGCGGAGTGGTGATGAACTTCCTTCTCCAGTCTATTGACATACCCAGACGGCGCATACTATCCTCCCACCTCTTTGGAAAATATTCTGTCCAGTATGCGGGTTCGGCAAACTTCTGCATTTCACTGTCTGTTATCCCTATGGATCTCATGATTTCTATCTGGGTTGACTCACCGTCTTTGATTCTCTTGGCTGCTGCGACAATCGGGACGCCGGTGCAGTGGAACGCGAAAGGGAACAGCACATTGAAACCGCGCATCCTCCTGTATCTGCATTGAAATTCCACTCTGAGCACAGTGAAGGCGTGGCCTACGTGTGGCAGGCCGTTCATATAGCTGTACGGGAAGGTTGCATAGAACTTACTGCGCCAGTCCGGTACGGCTTCGAACAGATGAGCTACCGACCACCTTTTCTGCCATTTTTCCTCAATGCGAGATATGTCTTCTTCTGGAATGTTAATCCCTCCTCGTCGATATGTACAATCGATTTCGCTGTCAGCGTCTTCAGAATCGATCGTAATTTACCAGTTCCTGCAACGGCTTTGCAGGCGGCACGCTGCTCAGTTCGCTGGGCATACCAAGCGGTGAAAGTGAGACGATCCTGCACTCATTCGGGGCCTTTACGATCTCCCTGATTTTCTCCTCCCTGAATGATGACATCCACTCTGTCTGGAGGCCAAGCTGATTGGCTATGAGTGCAATGCGCCCGATGAGTATCCCGGCATCAACAGAAAAACTGTTCAGATACCCGCCAAGCGTCGGGTATGCGTCATCCGGTATGCCGCATACGACCAATACCATTGGAGCCTCAAGGAGCAGTTTGTTGCTTGAACACGCCGAGGAAATATTGCGCTTAGTCTCCTCGTCCCTTACGAATATCACCTTCCAGGGCTGCCTGTTATCCATCGAATGGCATGTGCGTATGGCCGAGTTAAGCGTCTTGATCTTTGTTTCGTCTATCGGCGTCTGCGAAAATCTCTTCGCGATGTGGTTGCTTTTGAAAATTTCGTTAGATTCCATTTAATCATTCTGCCGGTGATACGAGCTATATTCTTGTAATCTGATTCCACACTGTGTTTTAAAATAAAATGGTATCTGTCTCCGGTACCCTCTACAGTTGCCTCGCATTAGAACCGTGTTCCGCGTACGCTGCTGGAGCAGTCATGTTGATTTTAATGATAATGCATTTACTTGAATATTATTTTTTGCATGCCGAACCCGAACTAACACACTTCAGCAAGGTGACAATTTTTCAATGAGATGGCAGCCGCGCGAATCCATTCTGTCCTCATCTGTTGCTGAGAAGCAGGCGTATGAGCTAACGGTCCTCTCTCGTGAGCAGGCAGCCCAGTATCGCGTTGATCTCCGAAAGCGGGGCATGGTGTAGGCTGGCCCACTTTCAGGCGTTGCACATTCCTGGCGGATAACCGACGAACGAGTCATGCATCAAAAACTAATATGTGTGTGACCTCTTCCATTAATCTGCTGATGCCCATGAAATTCAGAAAGGAGAGGGATTCTCTTGGCGAGGTTGCAGTGCCGGAAGAAGCATATTTTGGTGTCCAGACACAGCGCGCGGTCGATAATTTCCGGATAAGCGGATTCCGGCCGTTCAATGAATTCATCTGGGCAACGGCTGTTGTGAAGCTGGCTGCTGCAAGGGCAAACATGCGTACCGGGATGCTTGAGGTCGCAAAAGGCAAAGCCATAGAGAAGGCAGCTACTGAGGTCATTGCCGGCAGGTTCATGGATCAGTTTGTTGTAGATGTGTTTCAGGCCGGTGCCGGTACTTCGCACAATATGAATGCAAACGAAGTCATCGCGAACAGGGCCATCGAACTGCTTGGCGGCAAGAAGGGCGATTATTCCGTGATTCACCCCAATGACCATGTAAACATGTCCCAATCCACCAATGACACGGTTCCGACAACAATACGCATCGCAGCCATACGACTGCTGAATGAATTGAACGGTGAGCTATCTCTCCTCATCGGTTCTTTGAGAAAAAAGGGCATGGAATTTGACGGTATCGTCAAGTCCGGCAGGACACATCTGGAGGACGCCGCTCCAGTTCGTCTCGGGCAGGAGTTCAATGCATACGCCGACATGCTGGAATATGACCTAAGGCGTCTTGAACACTCCATTGACGTGCTGGGCGAACTGAACATAGGCGCTACGGCCGTCGGCACGGGTGTGAATGCCGATCCATCCTACGTCGAAAACGTGGTGAAGGAACTGGTGGCTATCACCGGATTCAAACTCAGAAATTCGGAAAACCTCATGGCCCTCACTCAGTCGATGGCCGACTTTGTCGATGCTTCCGGCGCCCTTCGGGCACTGTCAGTCGATCTGACCAAGATTGCCAACGACTTCAGGCTCATGAACTCAGGTCCTGTTACCGGTCTCGCAGAAATCACGCTTCCTGCGGTTCAGCCGGGCTCCTCGATTATGCCGGGAAAGGTGAATCCTGTCATTGCGGAATGCATGAACATGGTAGCTTTTCAGTGTATGGGAAATGACCTTTCCATATCGCTTGCCGCCCAGGCTGGCCAGCTGGAGCTGAACGTGATGATGCCGCTTATTGCATTCGATATCGTCTTCTCCATGAGGATTATGCGAAACTCTCTCCGAATGTTCAGGGAGCTGCTCGTCGAGGGTATTGCGGCCAATGAAGATCGCTGCGCCAAACTAGTGGAGCGGTCTCCAGGCATAGCTCTTGTTCTCAACCCTTACATCGGATATGCAAAGGCGGCCGAGGCCGTCAAGGAATCGCTGAAAACTTCGAAATCGATAAGGGAAATAGTGCTGGAAAAGGGCTGGATGAAGAAGGATGAGCTCGACAACGTTCTGGATCTGTATTCGATGACTGAGCCGGGCGTGAAAGGAAAAATGGGCAGGAAAAGTGCCGGAAAGAGAGTCTGATGCCCGCGGGAATACTGTCACGGCGACGGAACGTGAGCGGCACTGTTTTCGCGCACATGACATACATCCTGTCATGGCATTGAAACAACGGCAAGCCTGAATCACCGAACGACGTGTATACGACGCGTCATGTTTTGTCTCACTACCTATTTATAATGCCTGAATTTTGGCTGGATCGGTAAAGAAGTTCAGGAGAACATCAACATGGCAGAGGCAACAGTTCAGGCCGGTGCTCCTGCGCAGACCACTCAGAGGCGCAGAGTTACCAGAGGGGAATACGTGGTGGCGCAGAATGAAGAGACGAATCCCCAAGTTAACGTGATACGTTTTGTACCCACAAATGGTCAGATGTTTGAATTCGAAGCCGGTCAGTTTGTTTCCATCTCGGCAGTGAAACCCGACGGCAAGAGGATAGCAAGAGATTATTCGATATTTTCGCCGCCTTCCTTCAGGGAGGGTTTCGAATTGTGTGTCAAGCGGGTTGAGGGCGGATTCATGTCAAACCATCTATGCGATCTGAAAGCCGGCGACAAGATCAATGCAATCGGACCTATGGGCGGTTTCACAATAAGAAAACCGATTCCTCCAGAGATATTCTTCGTATCGACCGGAACAGGCGTCGCACCTTTCAGAAGCATGGCAGAGACGCTTCTTGCAAACGGTGCCAGCGAACAGATATACCTCATCTTTGGCTCTAGGCATCCGGAGGATATAATCTACAGGTCTTATTTCGAAGATCTGGAAAAGAAGTATGATAACTTCCATTACCGCCCTACACTCAGCAGGGCCGACGACACATGGACCGGGCACAGAGGTCATGTCCAGGAAACTTTGAAGAAACATATTGGCGATCCGACAAAGAAGGACGTTTACATCTGCGGTCTACAGATTATGGTTGACCAGGTAAAGGATCTCGCTGTCGCGTCCGGAGTCAGCCCGAACAACATCTATTACGAGAGATATGACTGAACCTCTGCTATGAGTTCTGCATCTTGCGGCGGCAGGATCCATTCTCTTTGCACATGGTTCCCCAACACTGCATCCTGCATTGTTTATGCCGCTCGCTGGCGAAGGCACAGAACAGGGCACCACATATTGTATATACGAGTTGTCGAATCCAAGCAATATTGCCGCGAAAGACTGCGGAGACACCCACGCGTGTCTGCAACACTGGTAGTTTGATGTGTAAATGACAATTTCAGGAGTGAAAAATTTGCCAGATTATCAGCTTCCGGAACGATGCGACACCTGCCCTTTTTTCACACAGACGTTTACTCAGGAATTGAAGCGCAGGACGCAGGAGGGTCTCAAGGCGGTCACTGTTCTTACAGGCATCTGCGGCGTGATGCGCCTGAGCGAAATCCGTGCAGTAGTTCCGGCGTATGAGACAACACACAGGAGATCAGGAGACTCGGCCTGTTATTTCTCTGAAGAAGCGCATTCGGCACTTAGGCCAAAAGTTTCATGGTTGATTGAAAAGAGGAAGTCAGTCAAATCCACAAAGTGACGGTTTACAGCGACTTCAGATGGTGGGCCATCTCTCCGGTAGACGCTTCTCCAATGCCATCTTCAGATATGGCAATGATTCCTATGCTTACGCTCTTGTCGTAAAGGCCTACACCCTTCTCCACAGCTTGCTGTGGGTGCACTCCGTCTTCTATGCTGTCGTACACCGTCTTGGCCAGAACCTTTCTTATGATCTCTTCGCCTATGCCAGTGGCAGCTACTGCTCCTTTAGGTCCTGCAAATATGCCGCATCCAATCAGCGGTACGTCTCCGACTCTTCCATTCAGTGCCGGGAACGTGCCGCCGGTGGAGTTTGCCGCCGCAAAATTCCCGTCGCTGTCCATTGCAACCGAACCCACGGTGTCGAGTGTCTGGCTGTTCCAGTTTCTGGGCCATGCGGGTCTCTTTCCGTTCCTGTATTCGTCTAAGCCCCTTCTGAGCCTCTCCTTTGTCTTCTCGGTGCTGTTATCATATTCGCCAAAGCCCTTCGATCGTGCAAAATCCTTTGCTCCGTCTGCAACCAGCAGAATGTGAGGTGTCGAGAGAACTTCTCTCGCGACGAGCACCGGGTTTTTTGTCGAAGTGAGGTGTGCAACCGCTCCACATTCTCCATTGGAGGTCATCACAGAGGCATCCAAGTATGCAATTCCGTCAAATCTGAGCACTGAGCCGGTTCCCGCGTTGAACCTCTCATCATCTTCCATGTACACTACGGCTCTCGTGACAGCGTCAATCGCAAGTCCTCCGCCTGCAAGCAGCCCAAATCCGACATCCACCGCTTTTGCCGGGCCGTCAGAGAGTGATGCCGGCGAGCCTGCTCCACCATGTACAGCTATGCCGTATTTCATGGATGTTACAACGAATACACTTATCTCAATCTTTTTACGCATTCGGCATTAATCGGTTGCATCGGTGTACTGCGGTCAAAGCATCTGGTCGAGCGTCTCACTCATCGTCTTCTTCAGGCAGACGAACATTGGTGTGTCTCTGACCGTATATCTGCTCGCCTCCGTATTCCTCAGATCCATTACGAGCGTCTGAAAGGAAAAAAGATCATCGGAGTCGAACGACAGAAGAAAATCCTGATCGCCTATGCCGAATGAGTAAGCTGTGTTGATTCTCACGCCGGGATATTTCCTTCCGACCATTATGTGTTCTGCCATTATGCGTCTCCTTTCGCCGGAGGAAAGGAGGTACCATTCCCTCGTCTTGACGAACGGATATACAAACAGGAATTTTCCTTCTCCGCTCGCAAGATGCACTTCAGATTCCCCTTCCGCCTTGTACTCGGATTTTCGTTTCGTGCAGAGGTAGACGTACGGTGTGGTCAGATACGCCGCAATCGCGGTTTTTCTCAGCTTCGCAACTTCGTTCTGAAGCAGTTCTGCATCGGAAGAGCGAAAATGAATCATGAAATCCGTCTCGGCTCTCAGTCCGAGGAGGGTGTATGCGGCATGTTCCACACCTGTGCCTTCAAGCACATTCATGAATTCAGTTTTCATCGCATCTTTCTGCTCGCCGCTGTTCTTTGTCGCGGCCGCATCGAGTTTATAAAACGTGAAGTTGTGCAACTCATTTCCTTCCACATCCGTCATGCTGTTTTCACCTTCCGTCAGACGAAGTATTCGACTCTCTTTTTCTTGTACTCTCTGGTGCTGTAAAGCACAACATAATCCGTAATGCCTGTCTTAGCGGAAATTTCCGCAGCTATTCTTTCGCACTCTTTCTTCTCCCTGCCGTGTATCATTGTATATGTGCTGTATGGCCAGTCTCCGTATGTCGGTCGCATATAGCAGTGACTCACCTCGCTATATTCCACCGCCGCCTCAGCCACCTTTTGCGATACAGTTTCGTCTGCCTTCCAGCATACCATGCCGTTCGCCACAAAGCCGGCCTTCTGGTGCCTGAGTATGGCCGCGAATCTCCTCATCACTCCCAGGTCATGGTAGCTGCGGAAACGATCGAACATCTCCTCCACGCTCATCCCGGCTTCTGCCGCCATCGATTCGAACGGTTCTGCAGAGATGGAAAGATCTTTCTGCGTCGCCCGGATGAATTTCCTGTCCTCCTCGGTGACAGTGAACGGGGTGTCCCATTTTCTCTTCTCTTTTGGCACTTCGACGTGCTCCCCCGTCATATTGAGTCTAACACCTATTTTGTAAAGTTTCAGTGCTGGGAGGAGATGCCACCTCACAACCCCATTTTCCGCTGCAAGTCTTGCGGCCTCGCTTCCTACATCGGTTCCGGGAGGTGTCGCAAGTGTGAACCAGAGGTTGAATTCTCCTTCACGTCTGTAATTGTGACTCACACCGGGATGCCCGTTTATCTTTTCGGCTACATCGTCGATCCTGTCCTCTTCCACCGAGAAAGAGACAAGCGTGCTTGAATATCCGAGCCTCCTTGTGTCGTAAATCGCATTAATCTGTCTTATTACTCCGATCTCACGAAGATGTTCTATGCGCTGCATCAAAACCTCCTCGCTCAGCCCGAGCTTCCTGCCAAGTGCGAGATACGGTCTCCGCACAAGAGGGAACTCCCACTGTATCTCGTTCAGAAGCCTCCTGTCTGTTCCGTCAATGAGCACGTCATGTTCCGAGTTCACCACGTCCTCCTCAGCTTTCATTGCCGCCATTCACCTTCCTGACAGCGAGTTCCATGGCCTCCTTCCTTTTTCCCCCTTCAAGCAACGCCCATATATCAGGATCGTAGACAATCGAATCAAGCACTTCCTTTCTCCTCCTCATTTCAGGTATGGAATGCCTCAGCTTCGACCGCAGTTCAGTCTGGATGCCGAGCATCTCCCAGAAACTCCTGTCTAGCGCCTCGGTCAGTGTTTCCCTTGTGAACCTCGCCATTGTAGGAGACATGCCGTTGGTTGATATCGAAATGGTCAGGGGGCCGCTCTTTATCATAGAACCGAAATATACGTCGGATTCAAGCACGTCAACATTGTTGCACAGTATGCCGTTCCTGCGGCAGTGCATCATCAGGTCGTTGTTCAGCTCATGGTCGTCTGTAGCACAAATCAGCAGGAACGGTTTTCCCATCAGCGTTTTTATGTCCCGGCCTGACGCAACAATCTTCTTCACATCCAGATTGTTGAATTTTTCTGAGAACTCCTCGCTCAGCACCGTTATTGATCGGGCATAGGGGCGCAGCAATGACGCCTTGTGGTAAGCAACCTCCCCGCCGCCTACAATCACTATGTCTTTATCTCTCAGCGATATCATCAGTGGAAAGTGACCGGCAGCACCATCATGTGCCTCTCCTGAAGCTGTTTCTGCCTGCTCCGTGTTGACTGTTTTTTCCATTGCGTCCCTGTCTAATTGCCCTCAAATATATGTACTCTACAACGCCGCGCCAGCCATTCACCGCATTGTGTACGTCTGCTTGCACGTGTGCTCAAAATCGTCAGGGGAGCATGCAGTAGTTTATGGAGACTTCGCAGATGTCAGTGGCGTAGTAAGCCGTCCTCCTCACCGATTCCTCTATGAGTGCAAGCTGTATGGCCGCCTCGCCCTTCAGATTCTGGATTTTCCTGGAAAGTTCGCCGAGCGCAGTCTTGAGTTTTTCCCTCTGATCTATGACGTTATTGGCCTCTTCCACATTCCTTCTGAAGAACGCGCTCATTGCACCGTCGAGCATCTTCATTGCCAGCGCATGCACATTCCGGAACTGGGCCAGCAGTTTTTCATCAATCGCATAGCTGCCGATGGATGTCACGGATCTTGCTATCTGAACCGCATGATCGCCTATGCGCTCCAGATATCTCGCTACCTGGAAGTATGCATTGCTCTCATCTATGGTTATTTTGAGCTTTTCGGCGAGGCTCATGTCCTTCACCATCATGTTATGCTCTTTCATGATTATCCAGTAGATTCTGTCTGCATCGTAATCCCTGTTTATCACGTCGATAGCGAAGGAGGAATCGCCTCTTGCCAGAGACTCTATAGAATCCTCCTGCATTGATTTCACGATAAGGTGCAGTCTCCTCACTCCTTTTTCCTGGGATAGCTCGAGGGGGTCACTGAGATCCTTTATGACTACGGCGTTCATACTCTCCTCCACAATTTCAACACCCGTGACGGATCTTGTAAAATGCCTGATCTTTTCCTTCATAGCATTGTCTATTCTTTCCTTTGCTCTCACCGTAATAGTATCAAAACCCATCACGTATGCGCCGATCAGCATCCTTTCCAGATGTACCGGACTTTCCTTGGTAATCAGGAATTCCTTTGTTCTGGCGATTCTCCCGGATGGCAGGGATGGACTCACTGTCAGCGTGCCGTTATCCGCTCTCGTCAGGACCAGAAGGTCACCCGCCTTTATGCCCATGCTCTTTGCCCAGTCCTTGGGCAGCGAGATTGTGAATGTGGAGTTGCCTGTAAACTGCACTTTTCTTGTTTCCATGTTGACAGCCACTCAGTAGGTACGCACTGCAATATATATCTTAATGTACATCTATTTAGTCTATATACACCATATTGAAATTCACTTTAAATCTCAATCAACGGGAAGGTCGACGGGAAGGCACACAGCCGGCGCGCTTGGCATATCGGCATCAGTGGCTGTCGTGCGTTCAGACAAATTCCTGGAGCACTGTTCGAATTGAGTCAATCCCAGACACCGGGGCTGTTCGCGCCGCTTGACGAAGCCAGCATCAGCAAATATCACATCAAAACGCTACTGATTTCGGGTATGGGATTCTTTACTGACGCATACGACCTTTTTGTCATAGGTGCAATTTTGCCCATAATAGGCGTATACTTCGGCATTTCAGACAAAGCGCTCTATTATGCGCTGATCTCCAGCTCCGCGTTGTTTGGCGCAATTCTTGGCCCGCTCATTTTCGGCCCCATTGCCGATCGGTTCGGCAGGAAGACAGTATACACGTTCGACCTCGTTCTCCTCATAGTCGCCGCTCTCGGTTCCGCGACTTCTGCCGACCCTGTTCAGCTCATACTGTGGCGTCTCCTGCTCGGTGTCGGCATAGGTGCTGATTATCCTATCAGTGCTACCATCATGTCCGAATTCTCGAACAGGAAGGACAGGGGAAAACTCGTTGCATCAGTGTTTGCAATGCAGGGATTCGGGCAACTGACGGGCGCGCTGATCACCCTGGTTACTCTGCTGTTGCATGCGCCACTGTCGCTTTCCTGGAGACTGCCCCTTGCAATGGGTGCTATTCCCGCACTGGCAGTTCTGTATAACAGGAGCAGGATGAGCGAAACGCCCAGATACGTTGCATCTTCCGGAAAGAAAACGGGAAGTGACTCCTACGGAATACCTCTTGCTGGCACCATCGACGACAGGGATGCGAGGAGACAGACGATCAAGATACCCAAGAGACAAATACTTTCCATGTATGCGCCGATGATCCTCGGCACATCTCTATGTTGGTTTGCGCTGGATGTCGCATTCTACGGCACCGGCATATTTACAAACACGATCGTGCACGATGTCAGCTCGGTCTCTATACTCACATCCACCGAGATCACTGCAGCCATCTTCCTGTTCTCCGCTTTTCCTGGTTACTGGGCTGCCGTCTATCTTATAGATAACATCGGAAGAAGGAAACTGCAGATGCTAGGTTTCATCTTTATGGCCATAGCGTATGCGTCCATTGCCCTGATTCCTGCGATAGTGGCTAATGTGACAGCATTGCTCATAGTTTTCGGTTCCACCTTCTTTTTCATAAATATGGGTCCGAACACGACAACGTTCGTAGTCCCGGTTGAGGTGTTCCCCACGCAGATTCGATCTACCGGGCACGGCATAGCTGCATCTGCCGGAAAATCCGGTGCAGCTATGAGCGCCTTTCTCTTTCCGTTCATGCTAAGTTACATACATCTCAGTGGCATTTTCTCCTGGCTGGCCGTGATGTCTGTCATGGGCGTAGCGGTGACTGCACTGTTCATACCCGAGGGACAGGAGAGGCGGCTCGAGGAAATCAGCGGTGAGGAAAAGCTGCTGAAGACCTATTCTGAATTCTCCGATTTGATTTATGCGTTGACAGAACAGATTGTCGTTGCAGCAGGGGAACTGGAGAAATTCATCAGCAGCTGGGGAGATACCATTGAATTTGCAAAGAGGATCAAGAGCATAGAGCATGACTGCGACGAGATCGTCCATCGCATCTTTGTCAGGCTCAATACCAAGCTCATTGCACCGATTGAGAGGACCGAGATAGTGTCACTGGCCCAGGCGCTGGACGACATAATGGACTATATGGAGGCAACAGTTGCGAGATTTCACATGTACGGGGTGAATTCACCTACAGTTCCAATGAAAGAATTTTCGCATACCATCCTGCTGTCCGTGCGTGAGGTTTCTGAAGGAATAGAAAATATAAATGACATCTATTCGAGACGTTTCGACAGGCTTGAGAAGAGCTGCGTTGAAATAAATAAGTATGAGAATGATGCCGACACCATACTACGCACGTCGCTCGAGGAACTCTTCAAGGGCGACAACGCGATCGAAATCGTAAAGCTCAAGGAAATCTACGACAACATGGAGTCGGTTACGGACAGGTGCGAGGATGTAGCCGATATTCTTCGCGACCTGAGGGTCAAGTACAGCTGAACCGCGCGTCGGCTAAATCAGACGTAGGCGTACACCGTGGCGTAACCATTCGTGTACAGCTCGAGGAAATTATCTGTTTTGAGCATCGATAACATTACAGGATTCAACGGATAATCAGGCTGGTTGGGGTAGAAGTTCGCCGCAGCAATCATCTCGCCATCTACCATCACGTAATCCACATGTTTCAGCCCCGACGGTGTCTGCGATGAGTTGAGATTGTTCAACAGCTGGCCGATTGTGTTTGAGCCGAAAATCGTCGCGCCGCCGAACTCCCACGTGGCATTCCTGTCCCCATATCCGAAGACTATGGAGCTCACCCTGTGATCACCTGCGAACGTGGCGTTGGTCTGCGTGTTCCACCTAATCCAGTTTGCTGCATCCAGATCCGCCGGAGGAGTGGCGCCGATCTTCGATGGAACGGAGAGTGAAGTGTTGAAAAAAGTGGCGGACATGCCTGCAAGAATCAAGATGAATGCTATGGTGACGGAGACAGTAGTCCTTCTGGCGGGCCGGAAGAACAGACTCATTGCAGTCACCAGTCCGAAACCGGCAAAAAAAGCCAGGATGAGCGAGAGGTATTCGATCACTCTCAATGGAACGAGGTAAGCCGCGCCAGTAATCATGCCTGCAATTATGATCAATGCGATCAGGGTAGCAAATGCGCCGAATATTGCGTTTTCGAATCTCATCAGCGAAAAACGCACGTATAAGGCGCCTCCAATCAGCGAAAGTGCCAGCGTGGGGACGAACAACAGGACGTCTGCGCCAGGTTCGACAGGTATGGAGGGCAGACCATAGATGGCAACAATGGAAGCGCCTGTAAGCGAGATGAGTACTGCCGTAAGCACGTAGAACTTTGCGCTCCGCGCTCCAGTCCTTCCCCTGACAACCAGTCCCTGCCAGGGTGAATACCTGCCAGCCACCAATATTGCGGCAATGAGGAGATACGGTGCGATGACGACTGCAGGCGCATCAATTTTTCCCAGGATGAACATAGACAGGAATTTAGGAGCAAGGGCAAACCAGTAAGTCAACGTCACAGTTATGCCTGCTGCAAGGGTGATCGCCAGTAATTTCACTTCGCGTATAGAGCTCCTCCTGAAAAACGAATAGCACAGGAGCGCGATGTACAGGAAACCAAGCGTGAAAACCATGCCCAGGTGATACGTCGGTACCATGGCTGTCATGCACAGCAGCATGCCCGCGTAACCGAATACGCTTTCGTGCATCGTGGTATAGAAGTAGAGAAAGAATATGAGCAGGACTTCTCCCATTGTGTCAGAAGAGATTATGGATGTGTGGCCGACGATTATTACAGATGCTGAATAGAAAAGGGAAGAGGCAAGAGCAATCTGCCTGTTTCCGCTCAGCCTCCTCGCAATCGAGGCGACGGGGAATACAAGCACCGACGTTATGAATGGCATTGCAAGCTCGGTAATCGTTGCTGCCGAGACGCCTGAAATCGCAGACAGGGCTCCCAGGAGCTCGTATACACCAGGGAATTCGGTATAGGTCCGACCATAACCATAGTATGGTTGCGGCATGTTGCCGTTAGCTGCGAAATAATGCACTATGTAGTAGTTTTCCCCGGTATCCGGTCCCCATACGCTGAACTGCAGCGGCATGATCAGGCGAAGCATGAGTGCAACAAAGAAAAGTGAGATGAGTGAATAGACGTACCAGTTGTCTTCTTTCATTTTTATCTCTTTTTTCTGCCTTGAATGCACACACAACTATAAATCGACTACATGAAATTCATTCCCCCGGTTATGGAGTCAAACAAAAGGCGCCTTAAGGCTGACGGCCACAAGGGCGACATTTTCAATCCTTCTCCGCTCGGTACGATTGTATGCGGGGATACGGTGGAGGCCATGAGGCACATTGAGGACGGCAGCGTGGACGTCATCTTTGCCGATCCTCCATATTTCCTTCAGTTGAGCGATGAACTGAGAAGGCCGGATGACAGCAAAGTGTCGGGCGTGGATGACGCATGGGACAGTTTTTCCTCATTTGAGGAGTACGATGCATTCACAACCAGCTGGCTCACCGAATGCAGACGTATTCTGAAGGCTGACGGAACGATGTGGGTCATAGGAACTTATCACAATATATTCAGGATTGGCAAAATAATGCAGGATTTGGGGTTCTGGATTCTAAACGACATCATCTGGTTGAAGACAAACCCGATGCCAAACTTCAGGGGAAGACGCTTCACGAACGCACATGAGACGCTCATCCGGGCGCGCCGATCGAAGGATTCAGCCCGCGAACAGTTCAATTACTGGGACATGAAAATGCTCAACGACGGCAAGCAGATGCGAAGCGACTGGCTCCTCCCCATATGCGGAGGTACTGAGCGCATCAGGAATGGTGGCCTGAAGGTTCATTCAACGCAGAAGCCGCTGTCCCTTCTCTACAGAGTCATACTTTCGTCCACAAAGCCCGGCGACACTGTCCTCGATCCTTTTCTTGGCACCGGAACCACTGGTCTGGCGGCGGAAATGCTCCGCAGAAGGTGGATTGGCATTGAGAGAGATGAACGTTACGTGGCCGCTTCCGTCTCAAGGATTGGGAACTATCTCAGTGCTGAGAAACCGCAGCTTTCATCCGAAGATCCGTTTAAGCTCTTTCCTGCACGAAGAGCGGAAACGCGTGTCTCGATGGGCACGCTGCTGGAGCATGGCATATTGCACGCCGGCACCGCGCTGAAGTCAGCAGACGGTGCATTCAGTGCAAGCGTTAACGCCGACGGAAGCGTCACCATGGGCTCTGTCCGCGGCAGCATACACGAGATTGCCGGGCGCGCATGTGGAAGGGAAAGGGCAAACGGATGGGACTTCTGGACGCTTAAACTCAGGGGAAAAATAGTGCCGCTTGACGAGTGCAGGCGCATCTATCGGGAGGAATATTGTGAATCAGGTGAATGACAGGGATGTCTACGTCGTGCACTACAAACGAACTGCTTTCAGCCGTTCGAGACCGTCTGAACCGCAAAGGGACGTGTTCAACTCAATCAGGATGGATTATGCGCTCTCTCTGCTCATACGTGACGCGGTTGCCGAAACGGCGATCAGGCCTGGCGAGATTGGCGACGTTGTGATTGGCTGCGCTTATCAGAGGGATGAAAACTGGACGTTCGGTGGAAGACATCCCGTTTTTCTTGCAAACATGCCTGTGGAAGTCCCTTCCATGGTTCTTGACCGCGCATGCTCATCCTCTCTCAATGCCCTGTCGATAGGTGCGATGGAAATAATGACCGGGAATGCGGACATCGTTCTGGCCGGCGGAATGGAGCACATGACGCACATACCGAGGCTCTCCAACAGACTCTGCGAGCCTCTGCTTTCGGATGAACGGTATGCTTCATACCGCATGGACATCGGCTACAATATGGGGCTCACAGCCGAGAACCTCGCAAAACAGCGTGGCATTTCGCGCGCTGAGATGGACGAATATGCGCTCAGGAGTCACAGACTAGCTGCTTCGGCGGTCGAAGAGGGCTACCTGCGCGACGAGATACTGCCGATCACCGTAGCCACCGATAGTGGGCCTTTGACTGTGGAGACAGATCAGAGCATACGGCCAGACGCGACGATGGAGAAGCTGTCGTCTCTTCTGCCTGCATTTGTAAATGATGGACTCATAACTGCCGGCAATTCGTCTCCCCTGAATGCCGGCGCGACGCTCGTTGCACTGATGTCCGGAAAAAAATTGAGTGAATATGGCCTTGAGCCGCTTGCAAAAATTTCATCGATGGGGTGGGCGTCCGGCGATCCTTCACTGATGGGTGCAATGGTCGTTCCAGCCATAAGGAAGGCACTGTCCAGGGCAGAGATGGACGCATCTGACGTTGACATCTGGGAGATCAACGAAGCATTCGCGGTTGTAGTCATAAACGCAATCAGGGAACTGGGTATCGACCAGAATCGTGTCAATCGCAGGGGCGGCGCAATTGCAATCGGTCATCCTCTCGGAGCTTCAGGTGGACGGATCGCCGGAACGCTTACAAGGATGCTGAGGGGCAGAGCGGGCGAAACGGGGGTTGCCGCGCTATGTGTCGGAGGAGGACAGGGCTACGCGATGGTGTTCGAACGGGTCTGAGACCCTGAACAGGCGTCTCTGAAATTGCCGAACATCATGGCCGGCATCAGTTAGATGAGCGAGCCGCCGGTCATCACGTTTATCTGAAGGTCAATCAGACCGGTCATTCTCCCGGCGTTCATTCCGGCAAAGTTTGAGTACATGACGAAAATGAAGTTGTCGAGGTGACACACTGCGATTGAGATACCAAGGTGCAGTGTGGTGCCGTACACTGTGATATTGTGTGGCATTATTACGTATGCATAGGCGTACCCGCGATACGTTGCATGTGCGGTCGTCATATTCGGCAAAGATGCGGCGATCTTGGCAATCGAATTATTCATCGAAATATAATTGTTGGCGGCATCGCCGGCAGTCTTGTATTGGACGATACCCACTTCCAGGAACGGCTTGGCCGACGTATAATTCATCGTCTCGATCTTTACAGCTCCGTTTCCAACTGAGCCGTTGCTGTACGATGAATTACTGTACTTCTGAGCAGTGTAGCTTGAGCCCGAAGCACCGTTGACCTGCTGGTAGCTGGGAAACGCAAAATGCGGCGCAGAGTTCATGGACAGCACCGCAACAACAACAATTATTGCAACGATCACTGCTGCGATGCTGGCTGATATAAATTTGAGCGGTCTGTTCATGATACCGATTCCATCCGCAGTGGATGTTGTTTGCCAAGTCTTAATACTTACATATGTCTTTCTCACCATGCTATCAATATAGTGAGGCAGAGGGAGTAGGACCACGGCAGCGTTGTTTCATGCTTTTGTGTGATAAGTCCAGCTTATGCGTTGCCCCTCAGTTCAGATAAAACACTTTCTTCCATGCTGCACTCATCTTGTGAATATCGCCCTTATGAATCCTTCTTCCTCACGCACTTCAGTCTTTATACCCGTTCTTGCCGATACTGCTTCAAAGTTTTCTTTGCTCATCAGGTGCGCTTTCAGAAACTTTCTCGCCAGACTCCCGTCGTCCGTGATCTCGTAGACAATGAAACGGCCCCTCTCTTTCAGTCTCTGCATTATGCCTGTAATGCTCTCCGCATTATCTTTCCAGTGGTGGAATGAGAGACTCGTGTAAATGACATCAAATCTGTCCTCGAGCGGTATGTACCTGTTGCTGCCCTGTGCGAATTTCACTCGTTGCAACAGGCCCAGCCGGCGGGCCCTTCCGGACGCGATACGGACCATATGTATTGACGGATCGATGCCCGATCCCAGTAAACCCTCCCGATTCTGGGCGAGAGAGAGCAGCACCGTGCCCGGTCCGCAACCGATGTCCAGAACAGTGGAAAAGTCTAATGAGAGCAGATCGCCCATGACAAATTCGTGGAACTTCTTCATCGTGCGACTGCGGCTCGCCAGGCTGTAGCATCTTGAACTGATGCGGCCGAACCGCTCTTCGCCCGGCATCCACAACTGACCGTTGTCCCTGTCAGATCGCAGACTCATAATTGCCTGATAAAGGGAATGTGCGATATCCTTTTTGGCTCCTGTGACTGCAGGCAAACGCTATTCCTTCGGGGCTGACGACAACAGTGACAAATATCTGTTGCCGATTAAGCACGCGGATAAGTCATGAGGGATGGTCTGGATATCAGTGTGTCGCTGTCAAATGGTTTTGCCGTCAGGACGCACGAAAACAGTTTCAGACTGGATCCAAGGAGAACGGTGGCAGGTGAAATTAATTTCATCTCGCACGCTCACACCGATCATCTTCCAAGGGGAGGCGATGAACGCCGCGTCGTGTCGACGTCCAAGACGCTGGAACTTGCCGAGCACAGAACCGGAAAGAAATTCTCTCTTGCGCAGGAAGCGCACATCAGGCTGCTGGATGCAGGCCACATACCCGGTTCAGCGATGGCGCTGATTGAGGACGATCAGAGGATACTCTACACAGGCGACTTCTGCACGAAGAGAAAAGTGTACCTTGAGCCTGCCAGAGCGGTGAAAACTGACATTCTGCTTATAGAGTCGACGTACGCTCTGCCGAAATATTCTTTTCCTGACCCGCTCGAACTCTCTGGCGTCATACGCGACTGGGTATCTGATGCTTTGAGCATGGGCAATTCTGTTTTCTTCAACGTTTATCCACTCGGAAAAGCGCAGGAAGTCGAAACGCTTCTGCGCGGTCTCCCGCTCTACGCTGATGAAGTCGTCCAGGCGCACAACCGTATCGTCTTCGGTGACTGCGGCGACTGGATTGGCGATATTTCTGCTGCCACAGACAGTGAATCCGTCTTCGTCTGCTCCTCGAGATCCTCTCTTTCTCAGTTGAGGCCGGGACTTCGGTCAAGGTTGCTGTTCACCACTGTTTCGGGCTGGTCCGTCGATGAGCAGTTCAGGAGAAGCGGTGGCCTTGATGAGGCGTTTCCGCTCTCGGACCATTGTGATCATGACGCTCTACTGTCGTTTGTCAGGGCATGCAGTCCGGATATTGTCTACACGATGCACGGTTTCGCCGAAGAGTTTGCCGAAGAACTGCGCCGCGATCTGCAGATCGAGGCACACGCACTGTCTGCGCACAGAGGCGGCAGGCCGGCTGCCACGCGCAGGAAGCAGAAGAAGATAGATGCATTCTGAGCAGCTATCACGTCTTCCTGAATCGCGGGTATGTGCCCGGCTTCATGAAGACACGCAGCGTGTCGCAGGCAATACCCGATGCTGCGTTTTCTATGTTTTCTGAAGACATTAGTGCCCTGGCCATGGCGACTCCCTCGCCCTTCATAGAGAACAGCGAAATTATTGCACCACGTTTTATGCCTCTTTCGACGCGATTCACGCCTCTCACCGTCAGATTCGCCCCGTGGCATACGCTGTCTACCGCGCTGTCTTTCAGTTCAACGGCCGGAAAGCTCTGCAGGAGCTTTTCGTATGGCACCATAACGGAGCGGAGCATAGATGCATCGCCACTCTTCCAGTAATGGACTGCATCCTGCAGTTTCTGCAGCGGGATTGCCATGTCCTCGCCGAACGGACCGGAACGCGTCCTGCGCAGTTCCTCCATCTGGGAGCCTGTGCACATCGCCAGGCCGATGTCCCTGCAGAGCGTCCTCACATACGTGCCTGACTGACATTCAACATTGAACAGGAACAGCCGTTCCCTCTGCTCCATGACTGTCAGCGCGTGTATCTCCCTTATCCTTCTCTCCCTCTTGACTGCCGATCTGACCGGCGGCACCTGGAAGATTCTGCCTGTGAATCGGGGCAGAATTTCGTCCAGCTGTTTACGCGATATATCGCCGTGAAAACGGATGATGCCTATGTAGCTCTTCCTCAGATAGTTCATTGCATCCAGCGCCCTCGCGGCTCTGCCCAGCGCAACCGGCAGAACCCCTGTTACGGACGGATCCAGAGTGCCGGCGTGCCCTGCTTTCTCGACACCGAGCATCTTTGCCACCCATGCCGAAACCTGATGACTTGTAGGTCCGGCCGGCTTGTCGATTATGATGATTGATGTGTCGAGCATCTCCTCCATGGATCTCTCCTGCAGGCCGACGCCATAGCCGCCTCCGGCGGCAGGCGGATGCTCAGACACTGCCGGCACCCCGGTTCAGCTTCTTTATGACAGCATCGGCAAGCTCCTCCGGCGATGAGGCCGCCGAATCGAGTATCAGACTGTAACACGATCTGTCGTCTATGTCGATGCCGTAAAATTTCATGTAACGCCTGCGTTCGCTTTCTTCTCTTCCTGATGTCTCATCTGCCACGGAGGTTATATCGCGTCCCTCTCTTTCTGCGACGCGCCTGATGCGAATATCGGCCGGCGCGTCAACGCATACAGAAAAGGGCCTGACGCCCGCTCTCATAAGCATGTGGCACGAAAGTCTTCCTTCGACGATGCAGTCTCCGCTCCGTTTTGCCCTCTCAACAACTTTCCTGTCCAGTTCCCTGTCTATGTCCTCTGCCTTTTCAGCCATGAGGTTGAACTGCAGGACGGTGAGGCCTTTTTCAGATGCCATGTCTCTGAAGATGCCTCCCGTCGTTATCAGCATGTATCCGAGTTTTGCGGAAAGCAGTTTTGCCAGCGTTGTCTTCCCGCTCCCGGCCGGGCCACTTATTGTTATTATCAACACATGGCTGAAGGGACAGGGTGTTTAAACATATTGCCAAAACTCACTGCGCCTGGGGCGCAGCGACACCGTCCATCTCTTCGAGTCTCCTGCGCAGTATGAAGTAACGCAGGATACGCTGGTACACTATCGTGAACGGGATGCCGAGAAAGCCATAAAGGAAGACCCATGCCGGGAAAAATATGATTGTTTCGCCGAAGTGGACGGAGGCGTTCCATGGCACAGAGAAAACGGGGTATGGTAATGAAAGAAGGAATTCGCTCAGCCAGGCAAAGAGCGGAAATATGACGATCATTGTGACGGGAAGAACCTTGAACTGCTTGTTCATGAGCTGCGTGTTCTGTATCATATATGAGCTCTGCACCTTCTGCAGCTCCTTTATCTTCGCCTGATTCTTTGTCTTGAACGCCTCCCTCTGCTTCAGCCTCAGCGCCTTGAGCGTGTTCTGTATCTTTGCCTGCTGCACGAAATCCGTGTAGAATATCCTCAGCGTCGTGCCGAGGAACACCACTATGAGCTCCGCGATCAGTATCGTGATCGTCGGAAAGTGTCCGCCGAAGCCAATCAGCGGCGAGAGCACGGTGTTCGTTCCTTTGACGACGCTGGACCTCACTGCGGGATTGAGGAATGCGAAGAGCATGACCATCATGAATATCATCACGATGAACATCTGCCCGGTTCCCTGAGGCATCTGCTGGCCCGGCGGTGGCTGGTTTGGCGTTTGCTCACCCTCCGAAGAACTGTCTGAGCACAGGGTGCATCTCCATCATCTGCTCCTGTCCTATCGCGTCGTAAAACTGTATCAGTATGCCCGTGGCAAGTAACAGTCCTACGCCCGTGGCGTTGCCGACGGTGCCTATGAGGTCTGCACCAACGGCAAGGAAACCGACGAGAGCTCCGCTAAGCACAGTGACGGTTGGAATATATCGCTCCAGGACGCGCTTCATGACGCGCGGATCTCGCCTGAATCCGGGTATCTGCATGCCGCTGCTCTCAATCTGTTCCGCCACAGCCTTCGGCCCCATGTTTGTCGTTTCTATCCAGAATCTTGCGAAGAGTATTGCGCCCAGCACATATACGAGCGTAAATGCGCCTATCCAGGCGGCAATCTGTAGGAACGAATGGCCCTGCACCTGCGGATTGCCAACCGCATATGAAGAATTGATCATTGGCAGCAGCCAGTCTGACAGGCCGTTGACGTTGCTCACGTACCATGCAATACCGCCGGTCGGCGTCGTGCTCCCCGCCACATATGTGCCCAGCCAGGCTTGATGGCCTATGAGCGGTATCTTCATCATTGCCGGGTTTGTCCACAGAAGGTAGCTGAACATGCTCACATTCGCGAGCAGAGCGGCAACGAGTATGACAGGTATGTTTGATGCGTAAATGAGCTTTATCGGATATCTGCCCCTGGCGCCCTTCGCTGTCTCATGCGCCAGCGGAAGTTCGATCCTGGTGGATTCTGTCCATGCTACAATCAGGAATATGGCGATGGTGCCTGCGAGCGCAGTGACGGGATTTGGCTGGCCGAGCATGAGTGTCTCGAAACCGCTGCTTGTCAGCTGTCCGATAGGGACGTGAAACAGAACATAAATGATCTTCGGTATGGTTCCGACAGGTGCATTGGCCAGCGGTCCCGTTGCTGCAACACCGTTCGCCGCGGTCGGAGCCGGGTACCAGTTGAGCGCGCCTGTGAAGATCTGCTGTGAAACACCTGCGGCTATGAACATCGATATGCCGCTGCCTATGCCCCATTTGGAAACGATCTCGTCCATGAGGAAAACGAGGTATGAGCCAACGAAGAGCTGAACAATGATGATGAGCTGAGAGAGCGTCTTCCCGCTATTCAGCATCGGATAGATGCCGAAGATAGACACCTTCGAGGCAAGTGCGCCGATGTTGTGTACGAATGTCGGGCTCGGGCTCAGGTATCCGAATACCTGCGGTATGGCCTCGACGAATATCATGACTATCACGACGAATTTCTGTGTACTCTGATATACGGCCTTGTCCTCATCGTCGTTGAGGTCAAGATTTATTATCTTCGCGCCGGTGAACAGCTGCATCACTATTGAGCCTGTGACGATGGGACCGATGCCCAGCTGCAGGATGGAACCGGATGCCCCGGCAATTATGGCCCTGTACTGGGCAAACAGATCGATTGTGGTGGCCTTGTCAAGACCATAGATGTAGATGTTCGTCATTACAAAGTAGAGGAAGAGTATGAGTATGACCCAGAGCATTTTCGTCCTGAAATGCACGTGCCCTTCGGGCTTTGTTATTGCCGGAAGCCTGTCGGTAAATGGCTTCAGCTTGTAAAGAAGACTCTTCTTCTCCTGATCAGGCATTATTTACCACTAAATCTCACACGCTATTTAAGTGTCACACTTCCGCCGGCTTTCTCTACTGCCTGCACGGCGCGCGCACTTGCCTTTTCCACGACAACATTGAGTGCAGAAGACAGTGCTCCTTTTGCAATGAGCTTGTAATAACCGGCGGCCGATAGATCAACAGTGATCTTTCCCTCCTCCTCCCTGGCGTAGCCGCGCCTGAGAAATTCCGCCACTGCTTCTCCCAGCGACTCGACCGTTATGCCCCGTCTCTCTTCTACGATCTTGGGCGGCCTCTTGAACCCCCCGGGTCCGAAATGGTACGGGTCGTACTTCAGCATGTGCATGAACTTGTGTTTGTGCAGACCGGCATTGCCGCGCCCTCCGTGAATGCCTGCTCCTCTTCCGGATTTCTTTCCCCTGCCGTGCGTTCTAGATCCCCTGAATTTGTTTGTCCTGCTCACCATGCTCACACACCGCCCTGCGACGGAAGCATCTTTTCAATCAGCGCGTTGATATCCCTGCCCCGGTATCCGAGTGAACCGCCGGTAGCGTAGCTTTTCTTTATCGCTTCCCATCCCTTCCTCGGGGGATGAAGGCGCAGCACTGTCTTGATATCGAAATCGGAGAGTGTTGTCTTTCCGTCCATGAGCGCCCTCAACAGCTCTGACGGTTCCTGCCCGTATTTTTTGCCGAGTTCGGCCACGGATACACGTTTTTCTCCCGTGTGCTTCGATGCCGTCTCGAGCGCCCTGGACAGCAACTCTTCGGAGACCTCTCCCCATGTTACATAATCTTTGACTACCTGAAGCATCCTCCTTGTCGTTTCAGTTTCAGGCAGCAGCACCATGTGATTCACCCTGTTCAGGTGCATCTGATCCATCGTCTCGACTGCCTTGCGAATGATCTTGCCATGTCCTCTGACCCTTATTACTGCGTACATCACTTTCCTGCCTCCGCCTGTGGCTCCGCCTGCAGCAACGCAGGATCGCTCTCAACAACATGAACCTTCCCGGTGCCAGATCTGATTTTGAGGCGATCAAGCTGTTCCGGCGCAACCCTGTAGCTCACTGTCTGCTTGAGCGCATTGAATGCGGCATAGGTAAAATTCAGTGTGGTCTTAGAATGTCCGCTCGTAAACCCCCATGCGTCGTGGATGCCCGCAAGCTCCATCACTCTCTTGGCAACATTGCCCACTGCCAGACCGACGCCGCGTGGCGCCGGCTTCAGAGAGAGCACCACTGAGCCGGACCGTCCCTCAACCCTGAAGGGCAGTGTATGGGGTGTAAGGCAGCCGCACTGCCATGAACCGCAGCCGCGCCTGACTTCGATTATATTGAGTTTGGCGTCCTGTATTGCACGCCTTATGGCCGGACCCACTTCTCTCCCCTTGGCCCTTCCAATACCCACAATGCCGTCCCTGTTTCCGACGACACAGGTAATCGCAAAACGGACGCGTCTGCCGCTGTCCGTCATTCTCTGTACCATTTTCACATCTGCCACTTCGTCTGCCAGGTCCGGCAGGAGCATGTCGACAATCTCAGGCTCCCTCAGCGGGAGTTTGGATTCGAGCGCCTGTGAAATGGATGTTATCTTCCCTTCATTCACGAGTCTTCCAAGTTTTGTCTTCGGCGACCAGGCCACTTCAGTTCACCAGCTTTGTTTTAATTTCATCGAGTTTGCCGTGTGTCGCGGCGAGCTTCTCTATCCTTTCCTTCGGCAGGAGAATTGCGGGGTCGTGCGGCACATCCAGACCGGCCTCCACAATGCCGTTCAGTGCGGCAAAAATGCCGCTGTTCCTCTTTGGATTCACGATGCCGGCATCCAGTATTGCTTCAGTTATGCCCTGCTTCTTCGCCCTGGATGCGGCGAGCATTCCTGTGAGATATGCTGCTGCGCTGTTTGAAGCCGCACCTGTCCAGCCGTATCGTCTCAGCTCAATGCTCCCCGCAGACGCTATGACAGCGTCTCCGACAGGGTCAAAGCGAACAAACTGCACGGTGTAGTATTTGTTGCTCTTCCTTACAACGGCCCTCGGCTTGTCCGATTTCAGCAGTTTCAGCCTGTGCGAATAATCTGTATTGCCTTCTCTCCTTCTCCTGAACGGTACTTTGTATCTGGGACCAAACATAATATCACTCCCTGAGCAACCCTTCAGTCCTCAGATGCTCCTCGAGATTCCTCTTCCCGCGGAACATGCCGCCCTTCGTCAGCCTGTAGAACTTTCTGTACGTTGCCCTGTCTATCTTCCCTTCGTCTCTGTATGTCTTCAGCTGGACGCGCAGTGCCCTGATTGTCTTCACCCACCTTGCTTTCCTTGGTGTCCTGGTGTTCAGCGTCCCTTTCCTTGAGCCCTCTCCGCCCTGCCTGCCCTTCGCCCTCTGTTTCAGATTACTGTTTATCCGGCCCCTCGAATTACCCTTCTTGGGCACGGCAAAAATGCTGCCGGACTGCACGGCAGTCCGTACATCGGCCCTCGTGATGGCGTCGGCGACGTCGGAGAGCCTGTTCGGGTTAATCTTCACCCTCGATTTGCCGCACTTCATTATGTCTGCGGCCATTCTCTTCTGGTTCTTCAGGTCCATTTGTAATCACCCGTTGAGTACCCTGATATTAAGTCTTGCAGCTTCCTCTGCTATCTCCTTCCTCTTCTTCGTGCCTACGGCGTGTGCAACGCGCACTGCCGTTGTCTTCGGGTCAACACCGTCAAGCTCCGCCGCATTGTGCACGAGCTTCTCCGCAAAACCGGATGGGTGCAGATGCCTGGCAGTCGAAGGCGAACCATATCCGATCGACACGGACTTCGGTCTGTAATATACACCGACACGCATCTTGCCCTGACCCCCTCTGGGCCTGCGCCATTTGTGGCCCAGTCTCTCTGCCTTGTAGCACTCGGCCCGCAGAAATTCCGGTCTGTGCTTTTCCAGCTCCTTCCTGAACACCAGCGCTTTCCTGAGTTCTGGCGTCAGAACGGGCTTCTGCTTCGCCGTGTAACCCTGCACGTCTTCTGTTTCTTCTGCCGGTTCGTCCTTCTGTTCCTCTTCGCCGGCCTCTATCTTCGCTTTCCACGCATCCAGCGTCTCCGCTGCGATGCCGCTCTTCTCAAGCTCACTCCTCTTCTCGTCGTTCTTCAGTGATGCGTCGAGCGCATCGACGTCCGTTATTCCTGCCGCGGAAAGCTTCTCCATAACCTCTGCATCATCTCCGACAACTTCATTGAGTTTCATATTAACGCCATCCCTGCCTTGGAAGTTATGTATATGCCGTCCTGGAATACCCGCTTGTCATAATTCTTGATTCTGGTTGCTCTTTCTATGTTCGCCGCTGTCTGGCCCGCATCCTCTAATACGTTTGATGTGACCGTTACCTGATCTCCAGATACGGCAACCTTGGCGGCGCCGGCTATACGCGCTTTCCTGGGATGTCTCTCCCCCAGGAAATTCTCGATTATGACTTCCTGCCCCTTCACCTGCACCTTGATGGGGAAATGTGCATACACGATCTTGAGCTTGTACTCGAAACCCGTCGTCACGCCCTCTATCATGCTCCTGATTTCAGACGCAATAGTGTTGATTTCAGCAAGTTCCCCTCTCCTGGGCAGCTCGATTTCCATGTTTACGGAGGCATCGCCTGTCTGAACGACCGTGCGCCCGAATTCGAATGTTTTCGATATGGCGCCAAGCTTGCCGCTCACGTTCACGAGCTTGCCTTTCACCTCCACCCTGACGCCCTTGGGTATCTTCACCTCGTTGCTTGCTATGCCTGTTACTACCATCAGCATCACCTCAATACACGTACGCGAGCAGCTTGCCTCCGACGCCAAGCTCCTTTGCCCTGAACTGTGAAATCACGCCGTTCGTGGTCGTCATTATGAGCAGGCCGAAATCCTGTGCCGGCAGATAGCGCGACTCGAACTGTTCTATGTCGAATCTCCTCACCGAATGTCGCGGCTTCACGACACCGCAGTTGTTTATTCTTTTAGACAGTACAACTTTGAACATGCCTGCCTTGCCGTCGTCGAGCAGCTCGAACTGCCTTATGTAGCCATTCTCCGCCATGACGCGCAGGACGTGGCCTATGAGTTTCGAGGCCGGCCGTATTGTGCACTCGTCTTTTCCTCTCTGTTCCGCATTTTTTATGGTGGACATTGCATCATTAAGTGGATCGCATTGCATTCTTTCACCTCAAGAGTATTTCCTGAATTCCAGCTGCGGCGCTATTTCTCTGAAGCACTGTCTGCAGACATGCAGGCTGTATCTCCTGACAATGCCCCTTTTTCTTCCGCAACGCCTGCAGCCTACCTTCCTTCCGAACTCCTTCTTCGGCTTCATTCGACCACCTCGAGAGCGAACTGCTCCTTCAGGAACGCCACGCTCTCCGTCAGCGTCATCCTGTGCTTTGCCGGCAGCGATCTGGGTTGAAGCTGTCTGCGCGTTATCCTGTACCCCTTCCTCATGAGCGATACGCTCACATCCATGCCGAATACGCCGATGTCAGGGTCATATTTCATTCCCTCGAAGTCGGTGTAATCCGGAATGCCGAAGGAGAAATTACCGTTCCTTGAAAAGGAATAGAGGCTGACTCTGTTTTCCTTTACCCAGAGTGCCTTCTTGAGAAACTCCTGCGCCTTCTTGCCTCTCAGCGTCACCTTGCATCCGATGGGCTGTCCCATCCTGATGCCGAAATCCCTGTTGGTCCTCTTCGAGTGCGTCACGTACGCCTTCTGCCCCGTGAGCATCTCCAGAACCTTCTGTGCCTTGACGAGACGCTCTCCTGCCTCGCCCGCCCCTATGTTGACAACGACCTTCTCAAGCACCGGTTTCCTCATAACGTTCATATTGCGGCAACCTCCGGAAGTCTTATTGACGATTCACCGGCACCGGAAACAAACACATTCAGCCAGACGGTGGAAAAGCCTTCCTTGAAATAGACTACATTCGGGGCCGGATTCCTCCATTTCTCAAACTTGCTTACAGTAGCCAGCTCTCCGACATGCGAACCGCCGATGAGCAGAGCCTTTGAGCCTTCCTTGAGTTTAAACGTGTCAAGCACCTTCTGTGAAGGTATCTCAAGTCTCAGCACATCTCCCGTCGATGCATCCACTTTGCCCAGCATGTTTCTGCCGTCATGCAGCGATATCTGTGTCTTGCCCCCGCGCGTGACCTTCTTCCCTTCAATCCTGCACAGTTTCCACCCGCAGTCTGATGCCGGCACCGGCACGAGATGCATCTTGTTCCTCCGGTCTATGAGCATCCTGTAGCCGCCCTCCTCTCCCTCAATCTTAAGCACATCCATCAGGCCCACCGGATACCTGTAGTCCTTCCTGACACGGCCGTCGACCGAAAACCGCCCGGCGGATATCAGTATCTTAGCTTCACGTGAAGTTTCACACAATGAAAGCATATCCCTGACTACCTGGAGCAACGGAACAGAGAATTCCATTTCATGGGGACCCGGAGATGTCTTGACTGCCCAGTAGCTGGTCTTCCGTTTTATCTGCCAGCGCCTCGGCGCCGCCATCCGCTTCACTCTTCCCGACATTCAGTTGCCTCCTTCCGCCTGTGTCTTTCTCTTCCCGTCGGGGTTCAGGGCTGTTATGACAAGATTTGAGAATGAAACCGGTCTGGCGGTCTGCTTGCCGTCCGCCTTGGGAATAGTCACTCCGTCGATCATTACGCGTCTCCTGACAGTGTCGACGCTCGATACCTTGCCCTCTATGCCTCTTATGTCCCTGTCGCCCTTTACGACCATTACGGTATCACCCTTCCTTACCGCTATTCTGCTGATGTTTCTCTGCTTGCTCAATTCCTTGCTCAGCGGTGCTACCATACTCTTCCTGCGCTCCGTTGGATGCGCACGGTACAGGCCCTTCCTCTGTTTTCTCGCACTTATCGTCATGAATATCACACTATCATTGATGCAACGGCCGCAATTCTGGGCCATCTCTCCGCCGCTTCCCTGGCGACCGGTCCCTTTATGTCCGTCCCCTTGGCTTCGCCCGTCTCGGTTGTGATGACAGCCGCATTGTCCTCAAACTGGACCATTGTTCCGTCGGCTCGTCTGAATGGCCTGCGCTGCCTGACAATCACCGCATAGAGAACCTGTTTTCTGACTTCGGGTGATCCCTTCTTCACTGTTACGACAACAATGTCGCCGATGCCCGCCTTGGGATACCGCCTGACCGTGCCGTGATAACCCGGAACCGAAATAATCTGTGCCACCTTGGCACCGCTGTTGTCTATCACCGTGAGTTTTCCACCGGTGTTCATGCCGCGCGTCTGTTTGCCCGCCAGTCCCTTCACTGGATCACCCTCTTCTCAATCACAACAAAGCTGACCGTCTTGCTGAGCGGCCTGCATTCCATAATCCTGACTTCGTCGCCTTCCGCGACCTGGATACAGCCGGGGAGGTGGGCCGGATACCTGCTCCTTCTCCTCTCATATCGCTCATACTTTAAATTCAGCTTCCTGTGTTCCTTTTCGACAATGACTGTGCCTTTCATTCTTGCGGAAACAACCCTGCCGATGATCGACTGTCCACGAACAGAAAGTTCTCCATGGTACGGGCACTTCCTGTCTGCGCATTCAGTCTCCGGTTTCCTGTCTGTAACTCCAATGTCTCTCGTGACCATCTATCTCAGCCTCTTTATCCTGTCTTCCGGTCTGTAAAGTATCTTTTTTCCCTCAACAACCGTCCTTCCGTTCTCGGTTTCAAATATGAAGCTATGGCCCTTCTTCGAGAAACGTTTCTCCGGTTCGCCAATGTGCAGCATGTTTTTGGTCTCCCACACCACTCTGCCTTTCGCTATCTCCTTCATCCTGTTATCGCAGACGATCACACTGTTTCCGATGAATTCGCCCCTGAGAAACTCCCTGTCTTTCATAATTCATCTCACCGTCGCATTGAATCCCATCTCGTCCAGTGTTTCCTTGACTCTGCGTTTGTGGTCTCCCTGGAGTTCTATCCTGCTGTCCTTCACTGTTCCGCCCGAAGCGCATTTCATTTTCAGCTTCTTGGCCAGTGCATCTATGTCTATGTCGGATGAATTGAACCCCTCAACCACCGTGACCACCTTGCCGTATCTCCTGCTGTCAGTGTATACCACTATCGATTGCTGTTCCCTCGCAATCTGCTCGCACATGCAGAGTTCTTCGGGCAGACCGCAAGTGGGACAAACTCCGGCCATTTACCGCGCTTCCTCCCTTTCCACGGTCAGTATACGTGCGATCTGCTTCCTCAGCGCCCTGATTTTGCCCGGATCTGCAGGCGCACCACCCATCGCCGAAAGACCTCTTTCATGCATCAGTTCGTCTCTGAGCTGCTTGAGCTTGTCGGCTCTCTCTTCCTTTCTCATCGATCTGACTTCCTTTGCTTTCACGAGAGTCATCAGGTGGTGTCACCTCCGTCTTCAAGCTGTTCCACGGGTGCCGCTGGCTCGGCTTCCGCAGGCTGCTGTGCCACTGTTTCCTGCGGCTCCGGTACAGTCAGTCCGACCTTGGCCGGCTGATATATTTCAATTTCGTCGGGCAGTTTGGCGTCAGGCGCCATGATCTGGACCTTGACGCCGATGATACCAAGCTTCAATTTGGCAGCTGCAAAACCTTCCTTTATGAAGAGCCTCTTCGGCTCGCCGCAGTACTTTACATGTCCTTCCTTGAATTTCTCAGTCCTGTGTCTCTGTCCGGTCAATTTGCCGGATATAACGACCTGACATCCCCTGGCGCCGGAATCCATGATCCTCTTTACTGTGGAGTGGCCAGCCCTTCTGAAATGCCATCCCCTTTCAAGTGCAAATGCGAGTTTTTTTGCCATGATCTGCGGGTTGAGATTTGGATTGGAATCCTCCTGCACCTCAATCTGCGGATTGTCGAAGTCGAAAAGTTCCTCCATCTGTCTTGTGAGTGATTTAATCACTCCGCCCTTCCTTCCGATTACCAGGCCGGGTCTTTCTGTGACCAGCGTCACCCTGGTTCCCAGCGGCGTCCTCTGTATGTCGATGCCGCCGAAGCCGGCTCTGTCGACCTCTCTCATCATGTATTCCTTCAGGAGGACTCTCCTTGTGTTTTCTTTGATAAACTTCCTTTCTCCGCTCATCAGATTGCCTCACTTGACCTCTTCCAGTATGACCTCGATATGGACTCTCTCCCTCTTCCACGGTCCGCTCTTTCCAAACGCCCGCGGCATGAAGAAATTGTACGCCTGACCTCTGTGCGAGCTTATTGTTTGTACACGCATGCTGTCGGAGTCCAGTCCCTTGTACTCCGCGTTGTGCTGCGCCTCTTCGATCGCCTTCTTCACAACTTTCGCCGCCTTAACCGGAAATCTGGCAGGACCCGTTCCCTTCTTGTGAGTCACCTGCTTGTTGTATCTCCGGAACGGCACGGGTCTCGTGCGCGCTATGACCTCATCCAGGTATTGCAGCGCAACATCCACCTTCCTTCCACGGACGAACCTGCAGAGCTCGACTGCATGTTTCGGCGAAATATCCATGTCCTTCACCATGGCTCTTGCCGTCGTGTCCGGATCTGATTCCTGCGTGTAACCTGACATATTGACATCCTCACTTCAGCGGGAGGAACTTCGATCCTCTCGTTGCACCAACACCAGGACCAGAGTGTCTCGTGAAACGTCTGGTCGGCGCAAATTCACCGATTGCGTGGCCGATCATTTCGGCCTTGATTTCAATCTCCTTGTATTCCTTTCCGTTATACACGGAGACTTTCTTGCCCACGAATTCAGGAAGTATGAAAATCTCTCTTCTGTGAGTCTTTACAGCTTCTCCGTTGGAAGTGCGCAGCTTTTCCACAAGTGTCTGCTGTTCCCTGTTCAATCCCCTTCTGTATGAACGGCGCGCCCTGGAGGGAAGAAGGGCAAGCACATCCGTCAGAGGCATTTTCAGCATCTCCTCAAGTGTATATCCCCTGTATGTGAACTCCTTCTTTCTTCTGACAGTGACTCTGGCTTTCCTCTTTCCTGACCTGCTCTTTGCAAGTTTGCTTTCCAGTGATTCTTCTACCATCGCTCATGCCTCCTTCTTCTTTTGCGGGGAAAGCCTGCCCACTTTCTGTCCAGGTCTTGCGCCCCGTGCAATTGTACTCGGCCTTCCGACATGCTGATGTGACCCTCCGCCGAAGGGATGATTGACAGGATTCATAGCAACACCGCTGACGCGCAGATGCGCCTTCGCCTTGGAATGCAGGGCATGAAATTTCTTGCCTGCCTTGGCATACGGTCTGTCTACACGACCGCCCCCTGCCGGAACGCCTATTGAAGCATAACATCTGTTGTCGATTCTCTTGAATCTGCCAGACGGAAGCTGTATCGTAGTTGTTGTACCGTGGCTTATGACTGTAGCCGATGTACCCGCGGCTCTGACAAGTTTGCCTCTGTCACCGGGCCTCAGTTCGATGTTGTGTATGAGAGTGCCTTCCGGAATCTCTCCCAGTGGCCTGATGTTTCCGCGTTCAAGCGGTGCTCCCGGACCTACTGTAATTGTCTGATCGACATAGTTGCCTTCTGCGGCAATCATATACTCTTCGACTTTTCCGAAGTTGACTACCAGCATCGGTGTAGTGCGTCCCGGAGCATGCACTATGTCTACGACTTTTCCCGTTCCCTCCCTGGTGGCAGGCTGTTTTCCGGGCGTCAGGTGCCTGAAGCTCGGAGATCTGTAGTTCGGGGAGCCCGCCCCTCTCCTCTGATGCCTTAATCTCTTTCCCATTCAAATGACCTCAGATAACGCCAATTCTCACGCCAATGTCTTCAGCCGAATATTCCTCTTTCAGCTTTATGATCGCATGCTTGCCGTCCGATCGTATTTTCACATTTATCTTTTCGACCTCGGCCTCAAAACGTTTCTCGAACGCCTTCCTGATATCCTCTTTCGTCGCGTCTATTCGCACAACAAACTCGAGCCTGTTGCCGTCTCTCAGCTTCTGCTTCGCCGTGCCTGACATGGCGTTCATGGATTTTTCTGTCACATACGGGTGAATCAGAACAGAATACTCGTCTATCACAGCATTTCCGCGTTTCTTGTCCGTTCAACCACCCCTCATCATTTCTATCGCTTTCCTGCTGAACAGCACCAGTCTGCCTGCATCGCCTCCCGGCGCGAGCTTCTCCGTGTTCAGTGAAGCGGGTGTGGCAACCGCCACGCCTGCGAGATTCCTGGCGCTCTTTGCTAGCGGAACGTCCATGGAGGAGACGACAATCAGCGGTCCCACAGGCTCTCTGTACGGCCTGTTCCTCATCTTCCCCCTTCCAGCTCTGATGTGCGTGCCTGCCCTGACGCGCAAAATGTCATCAATGACTCCCAGGCTGCCGAGCACCTGCTCAACATCGGAGGATTTCGACAGCATTTCGACGTCGTCATCAAACACAACCGGAAGATGCACATTCTCGGAGAACCTGTGCCCGCGGCTCGCGACCAGTTCCCTGTTGCCCGATGCCGCGAGCGCCGAGAGCTTCGCCAATTTACGCTCTTTTTCATTGATTTTGAGATACCAGCTCTTTTCCTGTCTCGGAGGATGGGCCCTGCGCCCGCCTACATTGTTCGGCGACTGTGCGGCTGTCGACTGCCCCTTTATCCTCTGCACTCTTGCGACGCCTCTGCCTTTCCCCCAGGTTTCGACCGAATGACGCATGCCGGCCCGCTTCATTGAGCCGTACGGCTGCCTCCTGTTTGCAGCAGATGCCAGAAAATCCTTCCTGATGATGTCCGGCCTGTATGGCGTCGAGAAGTTTGGAGGAAGCAGAAGCTGTTCTCTGGGCTTCCCGTCTGAACCATACAGGAATGTGTGGCCATTCGAAGGCGCTTCTGACACTGTTTCCTGTTCCTGAGTCGTCAACTATTCACACTCCCTGCATGGATTCTGTTGACACGTAAGTCAGCGTCGGTGCTTCCTTCACCTTCACCAGGCGCGGCCTGATCGTGTCACGCAGCCTGATCAGTCGTTTCGACGGTCCGGGCACGCTGCCATGGAGGAGCAGATATTCGCCCGAAATCTTGCCGTAATTGAGAAATCCTCCCTTTGGCGTGATGTCATCCCCGTTCTTGCCGATCTTGAGTACTCTCTTGTTGAGTTCGGTTCTCTGGTGATAACCTGTCTGACCGGATTGCGGAACGGTTGGCCAGATGTAGCCCGGTCTCTTCGGCCCCAGTGTTCCAATCATCCTCGTGTGTTTGCTGTTCTTGTGTGACAGTAATTTTACACCCCATCTCTTAACCGCACCCTGGAACCCCTTGCCCTTAGTGACTGATATCACGTCGACAACATCCCCGTCCTTGAGATAATCGTGCACGCTTACTTCCTTTCCAAGGATGGACAGTGCATAGGCGACCCGTTCCTGGAACGTTCCCCCGCCTATCCTGATTTCCATGAGTTCGGGTTTCTTCTTCGGGACGCCGGTAATCAGGGAAGGCTGGGTGTGGGCAATTATGTTCACTTCCTCTCCTTCCGTCTTGCTGAATTTCTCCTGCTCCGAAGCGAAATCCCTCTGATGTTTAATCACAAGTACGCGGGAAAAATCTTTGTCCAGTTTTTCCGCCCACAATTCACCGGCTGTTTTCAGTCCTGTTGAACTCGCGGCATATATTCTCACCGCAACAACCTTCAACGGCGGCGTCTCCAGGACAGTAACGGGTATCTGAAGCTCCTGACCGGCCGTGGTGGACGTCGGCCTGTAGTCCACCAGAATGGCGTGTGTCATGCCTGCTTTGTACCCTGCAAAACCCTGAATCTTCGGCCCTCCGGCTGACTCGGGCCACGAATCAAGCTTCGGCACTTCCCTCTTAGCTCTCTTCCTTGGCGAATAGCCCATCGAACCGCGTCTCGGCCTTCTTCTGTTTGGCATCTGCTAACACCTTTACCTCGCAACGACCGCATTGGCCGCTGCAGCACCAAATCTCATTTCCCCGTTCAAGCGCAACCGTGACGCCACCGAAGGATTCAGAAAGCATCAGTACCCCTCTTGCCGGGATGCATGTGCATTGCCCGAAGCGTCTGGTCGCGCTATGAGGACAAATGCTCTTAAACGGTAGTTGTATATAAAAGTGACCTGCATCTGCAGCGGGAAGTTTCCCTGCTACGGGCGTCGCCTGTCAATCGGTCAGCTACGCCGTCACTGACATGCCACCGCAGGCTGTCATATTATGCCTGTAAACTCTGCAAGGCAATAAACTTCATCTCAGCAGACTCGCAGTAAAATCGCTTTCAAACCGTTCTGAAAGACGCATGAGAGATGCGATGATCTCGGACACGTCGCTCTCGATCCTCCGCTTCATGACACCCATATCTGATATGCCGTAAATGTGGAAGTATCCGCCACCTTTAAGTCCTGCCGTCCTTCGGTAGCACATGCCTGTGGAAAGAAGCCTGGAAAGCGATCTGTGCACTGTGCTTCTGTCGCGTTCCAGCCCCTCGGCAAGTTCGTCAAGCGTCATTTCGCTGCCAGCAGCCAGTTGCCTCAGTACTTCAACCTCAGCGTCGCCCAGGTCATACAGACAATAAAGGAGATCGCTGCAGCCGGCCCCGGTGCTTCTCAGGGAGGATATGCTCTTCATGTATTATCCATCATCCATCGTCACATCTCCTAACCCGGCACATGGTTATAAAGTATTGCGTGGTATGGCCAATACCATCAAATATTTATACTGCCGCATTTAATGTGCCACACAGTGAATTCAATGGTCTTTGAAAAGAATGAATTTGAGGTAAGCGTTTCCTCGAGCCGGTCAGTGGCAGATGCTGTCGGCGCGCTGACAGAAGCGCTTAAGCTGCGCGGTTACGGGGTGCTCGGGACGATAGATGTCCGTAAGACGCTGAGGGAAAAAGCAGGCAGGGATGTGAGCGATTTCACGATACTTGATGTGTGCAATCCTTCTCACGCCGTCAGAGTAATAGAAAGGACGGATAAAGCGGGTCTCCTGCTCCCATGCAAACTCTCCCTCAGGAAGAACGGGAGTGAGACAAAGATTTCTATGATACGCCCGGGCAGAATGTTTGGTCTTGTGGGCGATTCCACTCTCGGCGATATCGCAGAGCAGGTTGAACAGGAGATAACAGAGGCAATGAAGTCGGTAGGTGATGAATAGGATGAGCGAAATGGATTTGAACGATGAACTTGAGCAGATCAGGAAGAGAAAGATGGAGGAACTGCTCGGCATTTCCGGCGCCTCCCCGACTCCCGGAAAGGCACCTCACGCCGCCGGCGGCGTTACTGTACTCACAGACGCAACCTTTGACTCCTTTGTGGCAGGCAACGGTGTTTCGCTAGTTGATTTCTGGGCACCCTGGTGCGGCCCGTGCAGGATGGTATCGCCCGTTGTCGAGAAACTCGCCGGAGAATATGCAGGCAGAATCGCATTCGGAAAGGTCAACGTTGACGAGAATCCTTCTACCTCGTCCAGATTCAACATCATGGGGATACCCACTCTGCTCATCTTCAGGAACGGCAAGCCGGTGGACTCCATCGTCGGCGCACTGCCGAAAGCCGCCATTGCCCAGCGCCTGAACAGGTTCGTGGTCTGAATCGCGAAGGAACGGGTACAGGGCAAGGCACACCGAGAAATTAGATCCTGCAGTTTGCGCCTGTCTGTGCGCAGTTTGACACTTTCAACTTTTCTATGAATGCATTGACACGGTCCACAATTTCTATATATGCAATCTATCTCTGCCACAGCGAAGACAAATGGCCAAGTTCAAGGAAGCTGAGATAAGATTGCTCTCAAAAAAGGTGTGCATGAACTGTTCTGCCACCAATTCTGTGAGGGCTATGCGATGCAGAAAGTGCGGTTACAC
Organism: Candidatus Sysuiplasma acidicola; assembly: GCA_019721035.1. Lineage (NCBI taxonomy): Archaea > Methanobacteriati > Thermoplasmatota > Thermoplasmata > Candidatus Sysuiplasmatales > Candidatus Sysuiplasmataceae > Candidatus Sysuiplasma > Candidatus Sysuiplasma acidicola. The sequence continues at coordinate 5,074 of JAHEAA010000016.1, read as the reverse complement.
AAAGCTACGTCTCAAGGCGAAGGAAATACGCAAGGCCTGATCCGCACACTCACGCGTGATATCTGCTGACCCGAGTCAGAGGACCTTCTGCCTGGCTGTTTTCCTCTCTCTCTTGCCAATCAGTCCTATCTGTGCCAGCAGCGATTCAAGCTGTATCCTGTCATTCCCTCCCTGCACTATCCTGTATTCTGTTTCGCCAATGCGTGAAACAATATCGAGGAGTGCGTCGTCGGAAAGGGCAATCTCAAAAACACCTCTGTGTATGTCTGCAATGAGATCGGTTGCGCTCATCCCCCGTTCATAAAGCATCGTGTCCAGCATGTCTCTGGCCTTCAGGAAACTTCCGTCGAGCGCATATTCAAACATCAGCTTTATCTCCTTGGGATCAGGCGTCGATGTCGCCAGGTAGACGGCGTTCTGATCTATGTGTTTGCTGAGAAACGCGCTTGCCTGGAGTGTATTCACAGCCCTTCTTGAGTCTCCTCTGGAGTATCGCACTATGTAATCAACCGCCTCTTTGGTGATGGTCAGCTGTTCGGCACGCACTATGTTTTCCACACACTTCTGGATGTCTGAATCGCGGAGAGGCGAAAACTGGAATACTGCACACCGGGACTGTATCGGATCTATGATCTTGCCGGGGTAGTTTGCCGAGAAGATGAATCTGCAGTTTCTGGAATAGAGCTCCATGGTTCTCCTGAGTGCTGACTGTGCATCGGATGTGAGCGCGTCGCTCTCATCCAGGAATATGATCTTGAATGCAGCTCCTCCGAGCGGTGCCGTCCTTGCGAAATTTTTAATCTTGCTCGGTACGTTGTGTTCGGGGTCACCCCTCACGACCCTGATGCCCCTCTCGTCTGATGCGTTCAGCTCCATAAAATTTTCGCGCCAGTATTCGCCGAAAAGTTCCCTGGCCAGGACGATGCTGCATGTCGTCTTTCCGGTTCCGGCCGGTCCGGCAAACAGCAGGTGCGGCAGATTCCTGCTCTCAACGTAAGACCTGAGACGGCCGACGATCGATTCCTGTCCTATGATTTCGTCAAATTTCCTGGGCCTGTATTTCTCAACCCAAATTTCTGTTTCATCCATCGGAACGGTGCGACAATGGGACTGCCTCTAAAAAGCATTTCCCGTCCATGCTGCAGCGTTGTCGCAATGTCTATATCGGAGCTGCAACACTGATAGAGCTGTGACATGCACCTCATGCGGCTCTGAGGCAGTATACTTTGCGAGGTACAACGGCAGGCATTACTGCAAGCGTCATTTTGAGGAATCTGTGGAAAAACGTGTGAAAAAGGAGATCAGGGAACAGAATATATTCTCCAGAAACTCGACAGTCTGCATTGCTGTATCGGGAGGCAAGGACAGCATGACTGCACTCACGCTTCTCAAGCGATACTCTGCAGCCAGGCGGGACACGCGGCTGATCGCCATAACGGTGGATGAGGGCATATCCGGCTACAGATCCGAGTCGCTTGAGATTATTGAGAATTACTGCAGGAAGCTGGGAGTCGACTGGAGGCACCGCTCATTTGGTGAGGACGCGGGTTTCACTATGGACCGTCTTGCAGCGACGGTGCGGAAGAGAACCACTTGTGCTTACTGCGGTGTATTCAGGCGCAATCTCATAAACGCGCTGGCGCTGGAGGCGGGTGCTACAAAACTTGCCACCGGATTGAATCTCGACGATACTGCACAGTCGGTCATGATGAACATCGCGAGGGCCGACACATCGAGGATGGCAATGATGGGACCGCACGGCGGCGTAATCGACGGACTCGTTCCCAGAGTGCAGCCGCTGAGACTGATACCTGAAAATGAAGTGCTGCTCTTTGCTATGCTGTCTGGCATCCCATTCCTCAGATCCTCATGCCCTTATTCCGAGGAAGCCTCCAGGAACCTTTTCAGGGACATCGTGCTCAGGATGGAAGAGGAGATGCCCGGCACTCGTTATTCAATCGTCAGGTCGGCCGGTGCCTTCTCAGCCGCAGCACCCCGGGGCAGGGCGCGCAGGTGTTCCGAATGCGGCAATGTTTCGTCCGGAAGCGTGTGCAGGACATGCACGTTGAAACAGGAGATTCGGGCTCTTCCTCTGTGATGTGCGCCGGTTTCACGAGAAGAACTTTTCATATTTGTAGGCGGGATAGCCTTCGCCGTAGCAGTACTTCAGACGCACGAACTTCTTCTTGAAGCGGCGAACATCCCTGCTCACTCTGATCGGATCCTCTTTCTTCAGGAGCAGCCGTTCGAAGAATGTGGCTATTTCCTCCATTTCGTTCCTTTTCATCCCGAGATGCGTTATCTCCTGCGTTCCGAGCCGCAGACCGCTAGGATGTACAGGACTCTTGTCATTCGGCAGAAGATTCTTGTTCACAATTATGTTCGCCTTCTCGAGGATGAGCGCACATTCGCTCCCTCCTCCCAGCTTTTCCACATTGACTGCAAGTGCATGCGACTCAGTGAAGCCGTAGTCTGCAGCAAGCACATCGAAACCCTTTTCATACAGGCTCTCCGCCAGTGCCTTCGAATTCCGCACGATCTGTCTGGCGTACTGCCTTCCGAACCTCTGCATTTCATCAAGCGCTATGCAGAGGGCAGCCATTTCGTGAAGATGGTGATTGCTTGTTACTCCGGGAAAGACTCCCTTGGCCAGGGCCCTGCCCATCTCTTCGTCTGCCGGATTGGCAAGTATGATGCCGTGATTTGGACCCGGAAACGTCTTGTGTGTACTCCCTGAAATGATGTGGGCACCTTCCCTGAAAGGGTCCTGGAACTGCTTCCCTGCAATGAGGCCGAGCACATGGGCGCCGTCATACCAGACCGTGGAGCCTGTTTCGGCAAACACATCTGAGAGCTCTTTCAGCGGTGCTGGAAACAGAAACAGCGACATGCCGAACAGCGCCAGTTTCGGTCTGACTTCCCTGAGCACCTTCGCGGTCCCGTCCACGTCAAGTGTCATTCGTTCAGCATCGAAAGGATAGTTGACCGTTTTCAGGCCTCTCACACCGACCGCGCCGAACCGGGCCGTGGATATATGTGCCCCGTCAGAAAGAGCTGGAGTTGTTATCGTTTCGCCTGGCTTCGTCAGAGCGAAGAGAACGGCGAGGTTCGCAACAGTTCCCGAGATGGGTCGAAGATCCGAGAAACTGCAGCCGAACAGCTTTCTGGCAAGTTCCATTCCTTTTTCCTCAACCTTGTCTACAAATTCATTGCCCTGGTAGTACCGGTGACCTGGCAGCCCCTCGGCGTACCTTCCGTTGAAGTCTGAGTTGAGCATCTCCCTCTGAAGCGGGCTGATCACATTTTCTGACGCTATGAGTGGTATGGACTCTTCAAAGAATCGGTTGTGCTCAATCGCGGCATCTTTTATGAATTGCGCATTTCGTGAAATCCGGGACATAACGATCGGAGAGTATCGAAACCCGATTTAACACTTTGCGGTACGGGTATGCAATCCGTTTATGTGCGCCGTGGTCTCTGCCTTATCACCGCTGCTCGGCGTATCCGTCTGTGTTTCGCATCACTGCGCCGAATTTACATCGGGTGAAAATTGCACAGTCATCAATAAATATCGATTGATTGGTTTGATTTGTGCAGAGTGGACTAATGTCGACGGTCGCAAGGGAAACTGACGGGATCAGACGGATAAAGACGTACATTGAAGGTTTCGATGAAGTGCTTGAGGGCGGCATCCCCTCAAATTCAATCGTGCTCATTGCCGGTACGCCAGGAACAATGAAGTCAACTGTGTCCTGTAACATGCTTTACAGGAACGCCATCGCGAAGGAAACGCGTGGTGTCTATATGACACTGGAACAGAACAGGTCCAGTCTGGAGCAGCAGGGACGGCGGTTCGGCATGCAATTCGAATCGGCCGGAGAGCATCTGAGAATACTCGATTTCGGCATTGTGAGAAAGAGTCTGAAGCAGCTGACCGCGAGAAGGAGCTGGCTGGAAGTCTTCAAGATGTATGTCAACAATCTGAAGGACAGCACCGGTTTCGATTTTCTAGTTATCGACTCTCTCGACGTTCTGGAAACCGCCGCGCGCCTCCAGAGCAGGAGGGACGAGTTATTCTATATTTTTGAATGGATGAAGGGCCTTGGTGCAACAATAATTCTCACGTCTGAGTCTTCGATGGAGCACCTGGCTTCGGAGAACAGGGATGAGGCCTATCTGGCCGACGGCCTGATTTCGCTATCCATACAGGCGATAAGTGATGTGGAAGTGCAGAGGCGCATCAGGTGCATGAAGATGCGCGCTACCAATCACAGCATGGATTCGTTCACATTCCTTTATGAAAACAGGAGATTCCTCGCCGTAAAGTCGATATCCAAACCATAGCCTAGGCGAGGACGTCACCGTTGTGCAAGACCATGGTGCTAAAAACTGTGGCTGTAAAGCGTTTTGGCTAACTCATCTGACGTTGTTGATAAACTCTCTGCGTTTGCACACTTCGTTTACTTAGGAGGTGATCCATCTGCAGGTTCCCCTACAGATACCTTGTTATGACTTAGCCCCCCTTACCAAGCTCCAGTTCGAGCTCTCCAAAAAGAGAACCCTCACTCGAACCCGACTCGGATGGCTTGACAGGCGGTGTGTGCAAGGAGCAGGGGCATATTCACCGCTTGATGTTGACAAGCGATTACTACGGAATCCAGCTTCGTGAGGGCGAGTTACAGCCCTCAGTCCGAACTACGAACAGGTTTCGGGATTACCTTCCGCTTTCGCGGTCGGAGCCCATTGTCCTGTCCTTTGTAGCGCGCGTGTAGCCCGGGAGATTCGGGCCATACTGACCTACCGTCGACCTTTCCTTCCTCTGACTTAGCGTCAGCGGTCCCCGTTATGTGCCCGGCTTCCTGAGAAACCGGTGGCAATTAAGGGCAAGGGTCTCGTTCGTTATCTCACTTAAGAGAACGCCTTACGGTACGAACTGACGACGGCCATGCAACACCTCTCGGAAAATCTGGCAAGGTCATCAGCCTGGCCTTCATCTAACCGTCGCTCCCGGTGAGTTGTCCGGCGTTGAATCCAATTGAACCGCACGCTACTCCCGTTGCGGTGCTCCCCCGCC